>NZ_JBHXSK010000009.1:52749-249149 GCF_042716195.1 Streptomyces sp. NPDC058683 | reverse complement strand
GCCGACGCGCGGGTTCACCTCAGCACAGTCCCGCCGGCATCGAGACTCGGCACAAGTTGCCGCGGAACAGATTGCTCCCCTTCGCGGCGTTCTGACTGACCAGGTCGGCGGGGACGTTGGCGGTGATCCAGCTCTCGTCGACGCGGTTCTTCTCGTCGACCGCGCCGACGAAGCTCTTGAACGGCACGATTCCGCCCGACAGCGAGGACCGGCCGCTGTTGCCCGCGCCCACGTCATGCGTCACCGGCAGCAGGATGCCCGAGCCCTGCACGAACGGCAGCCGGGCCGTCTTGACGCAGTACTTCTTGTTGTGGAGAACCTGGTTGCCACTGATGGTGAGAGCGCCGACACGGGGCTTGTTCTCGTCACCGATCACCATCAGGCCGGCGCTCCTGCGAGATGCCCCACTGGCCGTTCTTCCCGACTCTGGCCCGCTGCACGGTCAGGCGGTCGGTGGCCAGGGAACACAGACCGACGCTGGAGAAGCCCGTCACCTTCAGGTCGAAGACGGTCACGTTCGCGACGGACTTGTTCCTCAGCCCGACCACGCAGACACCCTGTTCCGCCCTCCACGCAGCCGATCGCTCCCTTGGCGCTCGGGGCGGCCTTCTTCTGGGGAGGCACGATCACCACCGTGCGGGGACCGACGCCGCGCGGTGTCAGCCCGGAGGTCTTGACGGTGACGCTCTCGCGGAACCTGCCGGCCTGGGCCAAGACCGTGTCACCAGCACGGGCCGCGTTCACCGCCTTCTGGATCGGCTCGACCGGGTGCACCGTCAGGGTTCGCGGTGACGCGGCAGTCGAGAAGGAACCGGCGCCCACACCGAGGAGTACGGCGACGAACGCAACGTACCGAACATGCCTCCGGTCGGACGTGCAGGCTCACATCACCGGCCGCGTACCGGCGGTGTCGGAGTATCAGCGGTGGCAGTCCGATCCGGCCGTACCTAGGCTCGCTAGCGGAAACGAGTTCACGGGAAGGACACAGAATGCCTCAGGTAGACGAGGAAGAAATCCGCGTCAGCGCAATCGATACGACGGATCAGCCCCGAACGCTCCGGCGTGTTCTGCATTCCGCGGTCAAGGAAACCATGCTGCTGCCGGTGTTCCTGGTCCTCACCGCCATGATGGTGGCACTGTGGCTCATGGGTATGCCCTTCATGCAGGCCTTGACCATTTCGACCGCGGTGAAGATTTCGATGGTTCTGTTCGAGGCGCGTCGGCGGCCTTTCACGTCGAAGGTTTGACCTCCGGCGCCCCTCGCCGATCCGTCATCCTGCGGCCAGGGCGCTTCTTCGGGGTCGGGGCACCTGTCCCTTGGGCGGCGCCTTTTCCGGCCCCCGCCCGGTGTCAGGTCCCGCGCCCCACCTTCTCGCCCGCCCCGCTCTCCCCGAGGCCCCGCGGCACCGCCGCCGCGAGGTCGTCGCGTCCGGGATGCGCCCGGCGCTCCCGCAGGTCGGCCACCGCCAGGACCAGGGCGACGAGGATGATCGCCGTGGCGGTGAGCAGCCCGAGCTGAAGGGCTGTCGTGGAGCGGCCGTGGTTGGCGACATGGGCGAAGTAGACAGAGCCGACCACGGCGATACCGATGGCCGAGCCGATGCGCTGGCCGGTCTGCAGCACCCCACCCGCCGCACCCGCACCTCGTACCGGCACGAGGGTGAGCGTGAGGGTCGTGTTGGGTGAGACCGTGAGTCCGGAGCCGACTCCGGCGATGACCAGCGGCAGCGCCATGGCCCAGCCCACGCCGTCCCCGGGTACCAACTGAACGGCGACGACGACACCGAGCAGCCCGAGAGCCACCCCGCTCAGGCCGATGACGACCAGGGTGCGGCCGTAGCGCATCACCATGCGGCCCCCTAGGGCCGCGCCGACCGCCGAGGCGGCCGCGAACGGCAGGATGGTCACACCGGCGGCGAGCGCGCTGTATCCCGCGGTGTTCTGCAGGAACAGCGACAGGACGAAGAAGATGGTGGTCAGCCCGGCGAAGAACATGAGACTGATGAGAGCGCCGAGCGTGAAGGAGCGCAGGGAGAAGAGCCCGAGGTCGACCAGCGGTGCCTTCCCCAGGCGTCCTTGGGTCCTCTCCCACATCCAGAAGGCCCCGAGCAGCAGTGCGGCCAGCGGAATCAGCAGCCACTTGGCCCGGCCCTGCCACTGCTGCTCCTGCATCAGGGGCAGCAGCAGGGCGAGTACGCCCGCACCGAGCAGCAGTACGCCGAACGGGTCGAACTTCTCCCGCCTGTCCTTCGGCACCGGGAGACGGGGCAGCAGCCGGTTCCCCGCGACGAGGGCCGCCACACCGATCGGGACGTTGACGAAGAACACCCAGCGCCATCCGTCGGCCGTGCCGAACGCGTGGATCAGCAGTCCGCCCGCCAGTGGGCCCACCGCGGTGGACACGGCGACGACGCTGCCGTGGAAGCCGAACGCCCGGGCCCGCTCGGCACCCTGGAACATCTGCTGGATCAGCCCCGAGGTCTGCGGTGCGACCACACCGGCGGCCGCACCTTGGATCAGCCGGCACACCACCAGCCAGGTGGGGCCGGTGGCGAGGCCGCACGCCACCGATGCGGCCGTGAACATGGCGAGGCCGAACAACAGCACCTGGCGGCGGCCCCGCACGTCACCCAGTCGTCCCGCCGGTACCAGCGTGAGCCCGAAGGCGAGTGCGTACCCGGACACCACCCAGGACTGGGTGGCTTCGGAGGCACCGAGCCCGCGCTCCATGGAAGGCAGGGCCACGTTCACGATCGAGACGTCGAGCAGCGAGATGAATCCCGCGGTCAGACAGACCGCGAGCGCTTTCCACCGCCGGTCGTCGAGAGCGGGCCGGGTCATTTCTGTGGTCATGTGATCACGCTATGCAGCCGCGACCGGTCGCACCAGCCGGGGAAAGGGCGCCGGGATGCGGGACGTCGAGCCCAGCCTCCGCGCCCGGCACGGTTGCGCAGCGGCCTCGGGGGCGGCGTCCCCTTTGGCGGCCCCCTCCCCCAAGGGCAGCCCGGCAGGGGCCGTGACCTTCGGCTCGGCGCGGAGCCGAAGGACGAACAGGGTGTGCGGTTGTGGTCCTCCGGGGCGACCTTGCCGTCGGGGGTGCTCCAGCCACCGGGCCGGTCAGGACCGTGCACGGCAAGCCCTCGACGGCACCGGGATCGCCCCCAAGATCATGCGCCGGATGGCGCCTGCGGCATCGGATTACCGAGCCCACTGCCCAGGGAGCCGCCATGAGCACATCCGCCCGCCCTCGGCCGCATCCTCCTCCCGCCCCCGGCGTCGTCTGACGACCGGCGGAGCCGGTCTGGCCCTCGGCGCGCGAGACATCGACGAGCCGCCTTGGCCGCATCGCCCGGCTGGGCAACCTCACCTTCGACATGTCGAAGACCAGCCGGAGGACGGCACGGGCATCTTCGCGGCGATCGCCATGCCGGTGCCGACCCGGAATCAGTTGGACTGCCGTCCGCCGTCCCCGAAGCCCTGGCCGCGCTGCGGGACACGGCGCACGCGCGGCAAGAAGCCCTCAACGCACTGGCCAAGGGTGATCTGCCGCTAGTCGAGGAGACCACGCGACCAGAGAGCTCGTGAGCGCCCCGGCCATGCCGACGGCGGGGGCTGCCACCCCCGACCGGTACGACGGAGCGACACGCCATCTTCCACATCACTCGGTGATCGCGCCGGGGAAGCCGGGGGCTTGAGCGAGTGTCAGGTCCATCATGCCTGCTCGGACGTGGTTTGCGGTAGGACGGAGCGCACGTCCGTTCAGGCTTGTCCGGGGTGGTGGCCTGCCCGCAGACTCGTCGTCATCCACTCTCCGACGTCCGTGTCGGCATCCGTTCTCGGGTGTCGACGCGTTCGTCGTGCTGTCTCGTCGTGGGACGGGTGCAGGTGGGGGTGAGGGAACGGAGGGGGATCGATGGATCAGGACATGGTCATGCGGGCGAGGGTCCAGTTGCTCAGTGCCAACCGGCGGGTGGTGCGCGGCACCGAGGGGTTGCGGATCTACCGCCTGCTGACACAGGTCGAGCCGGAGGTGTACGGGTCGAAACTGGCGTACGTACTGGTCGAGGCCAGCGCGTCGTCGCTGGTGCGGGAACTGCCCGAGCAGCGGCTGGCACTGCTGGACGAGGCGGTGGCGGTGGCTTCGGCCCTGGGTGCCGCGAATCCCTACCGGGCCAAGGTGCTGGCGAAGGCGCTTGCCGCCAGGCGGGAACTCGAGGGGCCGCAGACACAAGGGATGTGAGACAGGTGCCGGTGCGCCGCAGGCGCCCCTGAGGCTCCGCTCAGTCTGCGCGGAGCCGCCGGGGCCACGCCGGGTACGAGGCACACGTCCACTTCATCGACGATCCGGCCTGGGCAGGGGCGACCCCTGCCCAGGTACTGACCGCGGTCTGCGGCGTCGACAACCTGGGCGTTCTCTTTCTCGCCGACCGTACAACCATGCAGGCCGAGAGCCACCCACTGCTCGCGGTCACCACGCTGACCCAGGAGGAGCGCGCGGACGAAGACGACTACGAACAGCTGACCGAGTTCGGCCGCGATGTCCGCACGCGGTGAGCCGACTCCGAACAGGGCGCGCCCGCACGGAGTGTGCCGTTCGGGTGAGCAGGGGCCCCGCGACTGTGGCTTTCGCCGCCGCGCGCGGTCGTGGACCGACGATGAACGGTGTTCCCGTACGGGCGTGCCTCTCGCGCAGGTACGGAGCCCCAGAGCTGCAACTTCGTCGCTGCGCACCGTCGTGGTGGCCTGAACTCTGGCGACAGGGCGCCCGCGCGGGCGTGACATGGAACTGCAAGGAGTCCCTCGGACATGCGCTGGTGGTCGTCACTCGTCACAACCGGCCGCGAAGGGCTGCGTGTCCAGCGGGCGTTCGCCGCCCCGTCTGCGATCGTACGGGCCGTCGTGGCCGTGCTGCTGGCCACGATCGTCGGGCTGCTGCGGGACGACCCGGTGGCCGGCGCGATGGCCGGTGTGGGGTCGTTCATCTGCGGCATCGGCACGCTGCTCAGTCCCCTGCGGCACCGAATGGTGAACGGGCTCGGGATGGCCGTGGGCTTCAGCGCGATGGCGGTACTGGGCGCCCTGGTACACGGCACCACCTGGCTGTTCCTGCTGGTGCTCGCTGCGGCGGCGTTCACCGCGGGGATGTGGCGGGCGCTGGGCGTCGCGCCCGGTATCCGGGGCTGCCTCATGGTCATCGGTCTGATGATCACCGCCGATCTCGCCCCCGACGTACGCGCGGGCCTGGAGATGGCCGGGTGGATCGCGCTGGGTGCCGGGTTCACCGCGGTGATGCAGTTCCTTCCGCCGTACGGCGCGCGGCTGGCTGCACAGCGCCGCGCCCTGGCCACCCTCTACCAGTCGCTCGCCGACGCGTCGGTCGCGGCGTGGGCGGCGTCCACCGCGCCGGTCGGGACAGCGCCGTTCACCGCGGCGCGCCAGGCCCTGGATCTGCTGCCCCAGTTCAGCCGGCCGGCCGCAGCGGCCATGTTCGGGCTGCTCGGAGAGGCCGAACGCGTCCGCCGCGCACTGCACACCGTACGTCTGACGGCGCCGGCTGCGGCTGGAGACCGGCAGGCATTGGACGCCGCAGCGCAGGTGCTGGGGGACATCTCCCGCACGGTGGCCTCGGGCCGCGAGCAGCGCACACCCGACCATGTCTGGACGCTGCTGGAGTCGTGGGCGGCAGCCTCGCCAGGGCATGGCCCGCAGTCCTTGACCGGGCGGCTGCGGCTCGCCGAGCTGCTCGCCGGCCGCGCGACCGACGAGCGCCTCGGCGACGCGCTGGAACCCCACAACGAGGTGCCGGGACTGTACGCCGACACCCCCTCGGTCGCTCGCACCGCCCGCCGTATCCGGGCTCAGCTGCATCCCCAGTCACCGATCTTCCGGCACGCGGTGCGGCTGGCGTTCGGTGTGGTGATTGCCGAGGTCATCGGCCGCTCCATCGGCGGGTGGGGTGGGCTTGGAATTGCGGCGCACGGCTTCTGGGTGGCTCTGACCACCATGCTGGTGCTCTTCCCCGAGTACGGCCACACCCTCGCCCGCGCCTGCGGACGCGCGATCGGAGCCGTACTGGGCGGTCTCCTCGCCTGGGCGCTGTCCATGCCGCACTGGTCGCCCGGCGGCCTCGCGGCGCTCACGGTGATCCTGGCGGCGGTGTCCTTTGTGACCCTGCGCACCGGGCAGCTCATGCTCAACCTGTGGCTGACCACCTGGATCGTCTTCCTGATCCACCACATCGGCGGGCTGCCGGGGCCCGCGGCGTGGTCGCGGGCGGCCGACACGGTCGTCGGCGCCGCACTCGCCGTGGTCATCTTCCTTCTCTGGCCGACCTGGTCGACCCATCGCGTGCCGGGCCTGCTCGCGGAGTGGCTACAGGTGCAGGACAGGCTGCTGCCCGTCCTGCTCACCGGCTACGCCGACGTCGACGCAGTCGATCTCGCAGCCCTCGACAGGTTGCGGACGCATTCCCGGGAAGTACGGGAGCAGTTGACGGCGGCGGCACAACAGGCGCACGCCGAGCCGGCCGAACACCACAACCCCTGGTCGGACGAGCAACTGGAGCAGATCAGCACTCAGGTGAACAGGGTCGCAGGATGCGCCACCCTGCTGCGCGAACACCTGCCGCGCACCGAGCAGGACGTCGTGCCGGAGTTGACCGAACTGGCCGATCCGGTGCACGAGCATCTCTCCGCTCTCGCCCGTGCCGCCGCAGGGGCCGAGACCGTCGTCCCCGGGGCACTGCGGTCCGTATTCGACTCGTACATCGCCCGCACCGGCCTGCTGACGGCGTACAAGGGGACCGGGGCATCAGCCGTGCCGGCCGACGCCCCTGACGGAACGTCGGCCGGCCGAGCCGTCGCCCTGTGCGCCGCGACCGTCGACGCCGTGGAAGCCCTCACCCTCACGATCGCCGCCCGACACCACCACCACCGTCACGCGGCCCCACACCACACGAGGCATCCGCGAAAATAGCGGGCCGGCCACCAGGGTCGCCTCACCACACCAGCCCCGCGGGCCCTGACACCGAGCACAAGCCAGACCAAGACCACCCGCAGCGGCAACCGCCCTCGATCGAGCCCGTCGCCAGACCACCCAGCCCACCCGGCCAAGGACGAGCGCAGCCAGCGCAGCCGACGCTCACCAACCGACTCCACACCAAGACCGTCCCGGTCCGGGTGACCACCCTGGTCAGCGCCATCAGGACCAGCGCAGGGCGGGAGACCGCGAACAGGGCTGCCGTCCTGGCAGGCACCGGGGTATTCCAGGGACTGCTTGGAGGCGGGGGCGCAGCGGGTTGAGGCGGGCGATGTAGGTGGGGTGGCGTCAGGGCAGTGTGCGGTCGGTTACCCCCTGGACGGCAGCAGTGAGGACGCTGAGGATCTCGGTGAGTTCCTTGGTGCCGGAGACGTCGTCGAGAAGGGCGCTCAAGCGCGGTCGCAGGCGTTGCCGTGTCTGGTGGTCGATGCCCAGGGTGATCAGGGCCTCGTTGGGGAACGTCGCGTGGTCACCGAAGGTTCGTTGGGTAGTTCGCTGAGGCGGAAAGGGCGGGCTGTGCGTGAACTGCGCTCTGTGCTCGCTTGGCCGGCCGCTGCATGGACGGCCGGTACCGGTGCTGCCCAACGTCCCGAGCCGTTCGGCTCATTCCTTACGACTGGGTGAAGGCCAGGACGACGTTGTGGCCGCCGAAGCCGAAGGAGTGGCTGATGGCTGTGCGTACGTGCTGGGAGCGGGGCTGTTTGGTGACGCAGTCGATATCGAACTCGGGAGCGGGTGCCTGGAGATTGGCGATCGGCGGGACCCGTCGGTGCTGGATGGTCAGCACCGTGAGGGCTGCCTCGATCGCACCGGCGGCACCGAGAGTGTGGCCGAGTACGCCCTTGTTGGCGGTGACGCTGGGTCGGTGTGGCAGGGCGCGGGCGATCAGCGTGGCTTCGGTGGCGTCGTTGAGTGGGGTGGACGTGCCGTGGGCGTTGACGTGGTCCACGTCGTAGGGGGCGAGGCCTGCTTCGTGCAGAGCGGTGTGCAGGGCAGCCTCCGCGCCGTGGGCGCCCGGTGCCGGGGTGGTGGGGTGGTGGGCGTCGGAGGTACTACCGCACCCGGTGAGCAAAGCGCGGGGCCGGGCGTTTCGGGCGGCTGCGTCCGCGGTGCGTTCGAGGATCAGGATGCCGGCGCCCTCTGCCATCACGAAGCCGTCGCGGTCGGCGGCGAAGGGACGGGATGCCCCGGCGACGAGGTCGGTCCGCCCGGACAGGGCACCCATGCGCCAGAATCCGACCGTGGACATGCGGCTGACAGCGGCTTCGGCGCCGCCCGCCACGGCGACATCGCACAGGTCGGCCGCCAGGAGGTCACGAGCCAGCGCGATCGCGGTGGCTCCGGAGGCACAGGCGGTGGCCGGGGCGAGGCTGACGCCGTGGGCGTGCAGGTCGATGGAGACCTCGCCGGCAGCGAGGTTCGGAATGATCAAGGGGATGGTCAGGGGCGACACGCGTTCGGGGCCGTGCTGGTCAAGCCGCGCGTACTGTTCTTCCCACTTCTCGGTCCCGCCCATGCCGCAGCCGATGACTGTGGCCACGCGAGAGCCTTGCCAGGTCGCAGGATCCAGGCCCGCGTCACGCACCGCCTCTCGGGCGGCGAGGACGGCGAGTTTGGCGAACCGGCCCATGCGCCAGGCCTTGCGGCCGACAGCGCGGTCGATGTCTTCCTCACTGCTGGGGAGCCGGCAGGAGAAGTCGACGGGCAGGCTGTCCAGGACCGGGTCGCGTGCGGCGAGGGATTGCCCCGCACAGACCGCGTTCCACGTGGCTTCGGCTCCCCTGCCTCCCGCGGTGACCAGGCCGAGCCCGGTGACGGCGATCGGCGGCTTCGCGGGGGTCATCGGGGGGTCGCCGTGGCTGCGCGCAGCTCATCGAGGTGGGCGGTGACTTCGGCGAGGGTCGTGGTCCTGGAGGCGCGCTCGCTGTCAGGTTTCACGCCGAGGCGTTCTTCGAGGACCAGGACGAATTCGGCCAGTGCGAGGGAGTCCAGGTCGAGCTGTTCCAGCGTGAGGTCCGCAGACAGCTCGTCTTCGGGGATCCGGAAGGTGGAGGTGAGGACAGCGCGGACGTGGTCGTAGGTGTCGGTGGTGTCGTTCATGCGGCGTCCTTGCGTGGTCATTGTGGTGGGGGGATGCGTCGTCAAGCGGCGTCGGGGTGCCACTCCATGAGGAGCATTCCGGCGGAAGCTCCGCTGGCGAGACCGAGGAAGGCCACCAGGTCGCCGGGCTGGAGCCGGTTTTCCTGGGTTGCCTTGACGAGTTGCAGGGGGAGGCTCGCAGTGGCGACGTTGCCGTAGCGGGGGAAGGTGGCCATGGTCTTGCCCTGGGCGAGGCCGGTGGACTCCAGGATGGCCTGGGTGAAGGGAACGGATGCCTGATGCAGGCAGACGAGATCCAGATCGTCGGGGTTGTGGCCCCACTCGGCCAGTTTGGCGATGCAGAACTTCTCCATGCCCGTGAAGGAGGCGGCCAGGGCTTGGGAGTCGAAGCGGACGAAGGGCGGCTGCGCGCCTGGTGAGAAGTACGGGTTGGTCACTGTCGCGGCCCGCCAGCCGGCCGAGTTGGTGCACCAGCCAACACCCAACAGCCCGGGGCGGTTGCTCGCCTCAACCAGCAGCGCAGCACCAAGGTCGCCGAGAGTGAGAGCGGGCAGCAGCAGGGCGAGTTCGTCACGGTCACGTGCCGGGAGATGGGAGAGCGTGCTGCCCCGTTCCCCGGTGACGATGAGCACCCGGGAATAACAGCCGGTTCCGATCAGTGCGTCGGCGATCTCCAGGGCGTTGAGGAAACCGTTGCAGGCGTTCTGGACGTCGAAGACCGGGGCCGCGATCCCGAGCTTGTCGGCCACGATATGGGCGGTGGCGGGTTCCTCCAGATCCTCACTCGCCGACGCGAAGATGAGCAGGTCCACGGCATCGGAACGCAGGCCGCACTCGTCGAGAAGGCTGCGGGCGGCTGCCGCGGCCAGGTCGGAGGGCCAGGTGTCAGCCGGCGCGACGCGGCGCTCCTGGAACCCGTACATCTGCCGCAGAAGTCCCGGCTGCAGGCGGACGCCGGGGTTTCGGGAGCGGATGTCGTCCTCGATCTCCTCGCCGGTCTGCCGGAGTTCGGGCACGTGGACTGCAACTCGGCGGATCGTGCTGTGGCGGGGCTCGGTCATGGAAGTCATGTCGTCTCCTCGGCCCTGGCCGCAGTCGTCGTCGGGCGCCGCCGGCGGCACCAGGAGACCTCAGTGAACTGACACAAGGCGACGCACCGCAAACGGATGCCGGTGCGGATTCACCCCCGGGAGTGATCATGGTCAGGGACTTCATCCCTGTGAGTTACGCAGGTCACGTCACCCATCCAGGGACGCCGACAATGCTGCCGTGTCACTGCCCAAGGCCGCATCCGCCTATCCCGACTACGACTTCGCCCCACACTGGTTCGCGCATGGTGGTGTGCGTCAGCACTACCTGGACGAAGGGGCGGGTACGCCGCTGCTCATGCTGCACGGCAACCCCAGCTGGAGCTACATGTGGCGGCACCTGGTGCGCAACCTGCGCGAGAGCCACCGGTGCATCGTGCCCGACCACATCGGCATGGGCCTGTCCGACCGCCCCCGACCGCCCGCCTACAGCTACACCGCCACCAGCCGCCTGGCAGACCTGGAGCGCTTGGTGCAGCACCTGGTGACCGAACGCGGCCTGCCGGACCGGGGCTGGACTCTGGTCGGGCACGACTGGGGCGGCATCATCGGCATGGCCTGGGCACGCCGCCACCCAGAGTGGCTCTCCCGCATCGTCATGCTCAACTCGGCGGCCTTCCCCGTGCCTGCCGGCCACCGTCTGCCGTGGTATCTGCGCCTGATCCGCAGCGGAGGCCGCCTTCCGGCATGGTTCGTGCACCGCACCAACGCCTTCGCACTGGCCGCCTCCCACCTTGGAGTGACGTCCCCGCTGCCCGCGCCGGTACGCCGTGCCTACGTGGCGCCCTATCGCAGCGAGCATCGGCGTCTGGCGGTACTCCGTTTCGTCCAGGACATTCCACTGACTCCCGCCGACCCGGCGTGGCCGCTGATCGACGTGGGCCCCATCGAAGCACCGGAGATGACCGCACTGCCCATGCTGGTGTGCTGGGGCGGCCGGGACCCCGTCTTCGATCACCGCTTCCTCGCCGAATGGCAGCGCCGCTTTCCCTCGGCCGAGGTGAAGCTGCTTCCACGCGCCGGCCACTTCGTCCAGGAGGATGCCCGCGATGAGGTCATCGCCTACGTACGGGAGTTCCTCGCCCGCCAACCGAAAAGGCGGAGCTGACCCTATGCCCGACTCCGCACCCGCTCTGGCCGGCCCACAGGTGGGGCTGCTCGGACAGCTGTCGCACTGGCAGCGTTCCCAGCCCAGCGCTGTCGCACTCGACACCTTCCACGGCCGGCACCGCGAACGCCTCACGTACGCCGGCCTGTACACCCGGTGCCTGCGCACCGCGGACGCGCTGGCCGCCGGCGGCATCGGGCCGGGCACGCGCACGGTGGTGATGACCCGCCGCCCACGGGACCTGCTCACCACGGTGTACGCACTGTCCGCGCTCGGCGCTTGCGCTGTGCTGATCGACCCCGGTCTGCCCCGCCAGGCGCTGCGCCAGTGCCTGCGGGAGGCCGACCCCCAGGCCTTTGTGGGTGAGCCGCTCGCCCACGTGGCACGCGTGCTGCGCGGCTGGGTCCCCGGTGTCCGCACGGTGATCTCCACCGGCCCCGGGCCGTGGCCCACGATCACGACCCTCGCCCGTACGGCACCGCACGCGTCACTGGCGGCCACCGACGACAGCACGGCTCTGATCGCCTACACGTCGGGCTCCACCGGCACACCGAAGGGCGTCGTCTACACCAACGAGCAGTTGGTGCGGCAATGCGGCGCCACCTCGGACCTACTTGGCGCCCAGCCGCGCACCGCAATGCTCGTCGGCTTCCTGCCCTTCGCCCTGGGCGGCCCGACCCTCGGCGTCACCGTCGTCATCCCGCAGATGGACTTCCGCAGGCCGAGCCGGGCCCGCCGCGATGACCTGCTCCATGCGGTGGCACGCTCGAACGCGACCTCCCTCCTCGGCTCCCCGGCTCTCATGTCCGTCCTCGCTGCGGACGGCCGCGCCGAACCGGCCCTCGCCGGCGTACGGTCGGTCGCCACCTTCGGCGCACCGCTCGAGTACGACCTGCTGGATCGCCTCACCGCGGCACTGCCCGACGAGGCCGTGATCCGCAGTGTCTACGGCGCCACCGAGAGCCTGCCGGTGAGCTCGGCCGACGGCGAGACCCTGCGCGCCGTGCGCGCCACATCCGAACGCGGCGGCGGCCGCTGCGTGGGCCGCCCGCATCCGTCCCTGCACGTGGAGATCATCCCGGCCGGCGCAGGACCGATCGCCCACTGGGCCGAAGTAGCGCCGCCACCCGCCCATGCCATCGGAGAGATCGCAGTCCGCGGCCCTTCGGTCAGCCAGACCTACTTCGGCCGCCCGCACGCCGACGCCCAGGCCAAGATCCCCGACGACGGGTACGTCTGGCACCGCACCGGCGATCTCGGCCGTACCGACACCGAGGGGAACCTCTGGTACTGCGGACGCAAGGCCCATGTCGTACCCAGCACCAACGGCCCCCTGTATACCGAGTGCATCGAGCCGGCCTGCAACACCGTCGCCGCAGTTCGCCGCACCGCCCTGGTCGACGCCGGAGACGGTCGGCACCCCCGGCCCACGTTGTGCGTCGAAACCGACAGCCCACGACGGAGCGCAGAACGGACCCGCATCGTCACCGACCTGCGCCGGACCCTCGCCACGCTGGAAGGCGGCGACCAGATCCGGACGATCGTCTTCCACCCCGGGTTCCCGGTCGACATCCGGCACAACTCGAAGATCGAGCGAGGCGCGCTCGCCCAGTGGGCACACCAGCGCCTGACGGCGAACCCCCGTACGACACACGCCGTGGAGGATCGCGTATGAAGGTCCTCGTCACCGGCGGCAGCGGGTTCCTCGGTGCGGAGATCTGCCGGCGTCTGACGGCCCGCGGCCACGAGGTACGCTCCCTGCAACGCGGCCGCCGGGCTCTGCCGCCGAACGGGGCCGAGACCGTGCTGGGCGACATCCGCGACACCGCGGCGGTCGCGAACGCCGTACGCGGCTGTGAGGCCGTCGTGCACACCGCCGCGCTGGCGGACGCATGGGGGCCGCGACGCGACTTCGCGTCCATCAACATCGCAGGAACCGCGGCCGTCCTCGACGCCTGCCGACAGCACGGGGTGACCCGGCTGGTCCACTGCTCCAGCGCCAGCGTGGTGTTCGCCGGACGGGACCTGGAGGGGGCCGACGAGTCCACTCCCTACCCCAGGCGGTTCCTCGCCCCCTACCCCTGGTCCAAGACCCGGGCCGAGCAACTGGTCCTGGCCGCCAACAGCTCCCCGCTGGCCACCGTGTCGCTGCGCCCGCACCTGATCTGGGGCGAGGGAGACCCCCACCTGCTGCCTGGCCTGCACGCCGCGATCAAACAGGGCAGACTGTTGCTGCCGGGAACAGGCGCCAACTACGTGGACACCGTCCACGTCACCGACGCCGCCGACGCTCACGTACTGGCCGTGGAGAAGCTCACCGAGAACTCCCCCCTGGCCGGGTCGAGTTACTTCATCACCCAGGGGCTTCCCTGCACCCTCGCCGCCACCGTCCGCGGCCTGCTGGCACACCACGGCATCACCGCGGAAATCCGCTCAGTACCCGCAACAGCCGCGCGTGCCGCGGCCCCGTTCCTCGAACTGATTGCCAAGGCAACGCGCAGTCGACACCGCCCCCTGCTCACGCGCTTCCTGGCGGCCGAACTCACGCGCGCCCACTGGTTCGACATCTCCGCCGCCCGCCGCGACCTCGACTACACGCCCACCGCGCACTCGTGGCGGACAGACGGGTGAGGGAGAAGACGTACGAAGCCTTCGGCTAGCGCTTCAGTTGACCCGTTGGCTGGTTCACGTACCGGTCGCTCGGGCCGAGCGGGGTCGGGCGCGCAGGGCGGGCAGCCGGGCACAGTCTTCCGCTCCGGCCAGGCTCTCGCCCAGGGTCAGGAGCGAGAGGAGCCGCACAGGCCGGCCGGCTGTGGCAGCGGCCTCCAGTTTGTGGTGGCCGTCGAGGAGGAAGTGGGTCAGGCCCCAATGCCGGTACTGGTCGATCGGCATCCCCGCGGCGGGTTCGCACACGTCCAGCGTGGAGATTGCCACCGCCGTGGGGACCGTTCCTCGCCCCATTCGCTCGACGTACTCCTCGACACGCTCCCTCTCGTTCCAGGTCGGGGGAACCATGGGCACGACGAACTCGTAGAGGTGGGCGTCCGCGTCGACGGCGGTCTCGAAGGTCCGGTAGTACGGGGTGTGCGGGTACTCCGGGAGGCCCCAGAACTGATCGATCCCCCACGTCGTGACCTGTTCGCGGCTGAAGTAGTCGCCTTCCTGGCCGGGGACGATCAGCCGGGGTTCCACGCTCAGGAGCAGCGGAAGGTACTCACCCTCCGGCAGCAACGCACCGAACGCATCGATCACGCCGCCGTCGTCCGGGTCGTCCAGTGCGCCGGTGAGCCGTTCCTGCACGCTCTCCAGGGACAACTTCTGCCTCGCGGTCTCCAACCGGCGGAACAGCAACGGGCAGGTTCCACAATAGAAGCTGAGCTCGAAGGCAGGTTCGTCGTCGACCATGAGCAAGCGGCGCCGCGGCCCGCCGCCGATCTCCTGCCGTTCCGTCTCGAAGCGCAGCCGCGCCTCGGGGGCAGGGACGCCGAGGCTGCGCGGGGCGCCCAATTTGATCATCACGGACCGACCATACGGGACGCTGCGGATCGGCTCCATCGACTACTGCGCGTATATCTGGCCGGACGGGCCAACTACGGCGCCCTTCCCTTTCTTTCTGCCGTGACGGTCGCAAGGTGCTCTGTGGGGCATGCCGGCTGACCAGTACCTTCGAGCCCCTGCGAGTCGCTGCGGACGGCATCACCCCACCGGAGCAGTGGAACCCGGCGCGCACCCGACACGACAGCCGGGCCACCACCATCCGCACAACCAGCCCGCATCAGAGGAACGGGCCGCCGGAGAGACCGACGGGCCGTCATGCAAGATCGAGGCTAAGCACTGGTCAGCGCCTGTACGTGGGCGCACGGGTGGGAGCGGAATCGTGAATGGCGTGGGGGTGGTGAGGCCACGGCCTCGCTGTAGCCCTCCGGCCGGTTTCCTGCCTTCAGCCGCGTGCGGGGAATACCGTTCCGCTGAAGTGGGGCCCGATCGTGAGGGAGTCGGACCGCGAGAGTTCGGCGACGAGCGCGTGCCGTGAGGCTGTTGCGGTCTCGGGGTCCAGATCGCCGGTCCAGCACATGTCCGGATACAGGGTCTCGGCCACCGTGTGCATGGCGTCGCCGACGACGATCGCGCGCTGTGCGCCGCCGCCGTGCAGGGCGAAGCTCACGTGTCCCGGGGTGTGCCCGGGTGTGAGGAGCGCTTCGATCCCGGGGCGGGGTTCGTCGCCGGTGTGCAGGTCGCGCCTGCGTGAAGCGATGACGTCGTATTGCTCCGGGGTCGGCGCCGTCGGACGGGCCATGTTGGCGGCCTGCCCCCAGAACTCGAACTCGCCGGCCCCGACGAAGTACTCGGCGTTGGGGAATGTGGGCCGGGCACTGGTGTTGTCGGAGGTGAGCCAGCCGACGTGGTCGGCGTGGAGGTGGGACAGGAGGACCGCGTCGATGCTGTCCGGCCGCAAGCCGACCCTCGTGAGGCTGTCCAGCAGTTGCCCGCCGACCATCACGCCTGCGGGTAGTGCGGGGTCCGGGGAGGGGATGGCGATGGTGCGTGGCCCGATCCCGACGTCGATGAGCACCCGCGCGTGAGGGGTCTCGACGAGGAGGGCGCCGACGCTGAGCACCAGCATGCCCTGCTCGTCGAGCAGGTCGAGGCCGGATTCCTGCGCGTGGTGGACGTGGGCGGGATAGGCCTGCAGGGGGTGGGCGCGGATGACGCCGTCGGGAAGGAAGTGGACGGTCAGGTCTCCCAGTCGTATCAGCTGGCCGGGTGCGGGTTTCGCGGTCACGGGTTCTCTCCTTGGGAGGCTTGTGCGGGGCGCCGGCGCCCGGTGGCGGCGCTCACGATGGCGACCAGCAGCCAGATGGCCATCCCGGTGCCGGCTGCCGTGACGTAACCGCGGTCGTTGGGATAGGCGGATCCGTGAGGGGTGCCGGCTGCCAGGACGACGGCGGTCAGGACACTGCCGAAGCCGTAGCCGACGTAGCGGCAGACCTGGTTGAAGCCGAGTGCGCTGCCGTGTTGTTCGCCGCCGATGTTGTCCACGATGAGTCCGGGAGCCGTGGAAAAGACGATGCCGATGCCGATGCCTGCCACGAGCATCGCGGTGACGAGCCCCGGCATGCTGTGCCGCCAGAGGGCGAACAGCGCCATCGCCCCCGTCATCACCACACCGGCCAGGGGCAATGTCCACCGTGTCGGCAGCCACGTGGCGAGCCGGAGGGTGATCCACCCGGCGGCGAGGCTGCCGAGGGCCTGCGCGAGCAGCAGCAGGCCGGCCACCGCGGCGGATTGGCCGAGGCCTCCGGTGTTCACCGGAGCCTGAATCAGGCGGGTGCTCAGAGACAGCAGCAGATACATGCCGATCCCGGCCAGAAGTACGGTGATGTGTGCGCTGAGCACTGGCCGTATGCGGAGCTGGCCGAGGTCGACCAGGGGTTGCGGGGTGCGGATCTCGTACCGTGCCCAGCCGGCACCGACGAGCAGGGCCACGCCGATCAGGACCAGGACGGCCGGTGAGGTCCAGCCCCAGTGGTCCCCCTCCGAGGTCGCGAGGATCAGTGCGGTGACGGGTACGGCGAACAGCACGGCACCGGGCACGTCGACCCGGGTCGGCGGGCGGTCGCGAGGGGCGGGTATGACGGCCGTCGCGGTGGCCATCGCCGCCGCTGTGACCGCAGCGCCGAACCAGTAGGCGCCGGAGACGCCGAGCCCCTGGGCGAGGAGCCCGGTCAGGGGGTAGCCGAGCCCGATGCCCGCTGCGTTGGCGATCGAGAGGGCCGCGATGACACGGGTTCTGCGTTCGTCGGTGAAGGAGTCACTGGCGGCGGCGATGGTCATCGGTGCCAGGCCCTGCCCAGTACCTTGCAGGGCACGCCCGAGCAGGAGCGCGGCGAAGTTCGAGGTCCCCAGGGCGGCGATGACCGAGCCGACGGTGACGAGCGCGAGCGCCGTCAGGACAGCGGTGCGCCGGTGACGGGTGTCGCCGAGCCGGCCCATCACCGGGGTGACCGCCACCGCGACGAGCACGGTGATGGTGAGTGTCCACTGAGCCGAGGCCAGGGATACGTGCGTGGACCGGGCGATCGCGGGGATGAGGGGGGCGCCCAGGCTGCTGACCATGGCGCCCACGAGAGTGATCACAAGAAGGCCGGCGGCCCGCCTCCGTACCCCTCTTTCCGTTGGGCCGGGGGCGGGCCGTGCGTGTCTCACGGTGGCGATGAGATGCTCCGTCCCTCAAGCCTGATCGAATGCGATGACGGGCTTGATCTCACTCCACGTGCGCATCGCCTCGAACGCCTCGTTGATCTCGTCGAGCCGGTACCGGTGCGACAGCAGGGCGTCCCAGGCGAAGCGGTCCGCGTTGGCACGGAGGAACTCCAGGGCCTTCCAGTAGTGGTCGACGCCCGCGGAACGGGACCCGATCAACGTGGCCTGCTTGTGCATGATCACGCTGGGATTGAAGTCGACGGTGCGCTGGTGGGCCTGGCCGACGACGAGGTAGCGGCCACCGGGCCGGAGCATGTCGATGCCCTCGGCGAAAGCGGCCGGGATGCCGGACATCTCCAGCACGACCGGGGCTCCCCTGCCGTCCGTCAGGTCCTTCACGAGCGCTGATCGCTCCCTGCCGGAGGTGACCTCCGCCACGTCGATGCACACGTCGGCGCCCCACTGGGCGGCGACCTCCAGTCGCGCAGCGGGTCCGCCGATCACGATGACCCGGCCCGCTCCCTCGGCGACCGCCTTGGCCACCGCGAACAGTCCGACCGGTCCGGCGCCCTGGACCACGACGGTGTCGGTCGCGGCGATCCGGCCAAGACGCTCGAAACCGTGTATCACCGTGCGCAGCGCGCACGCCGAGGCGGCGGCCAGCGCGTCCGGCACGTCATCCGGGACCCGGACCCGGCCCGCGGTGGGGTACACGTATCCGTACTCGGAGAAGCCGCCGTTCAGGAACGGATACGTGCGAGCGCTCTCGCTCATGTACCGACGCCGGTTCTCGCACAGGCTGGGTTCGCGGTCGAGGACACAGGCCCGACAGCGGCCGCACATGCCGTGGGTCCACACGATGCGGTCGCCCTCGGTGAGGGGCCGGCCGAGCGAGTCGGTGCGCGGACCGTCTCCGAAGGCGACGATCCGGCCGACCATCTCGTGCCCCAGGATGAGAGGGAGAGCGGCGCCGACGCCACCGGCGGCGCCGTCCGCAACGTGTACGTCGGTGCCGCACAGGGTTGCCGAGGTCATGCGGACCAGCAGCGCGTCCCGTTCGATGACCGTGGGAATCTCCACGTCGAGCAGCTCCAGCGGCCGGCCGGGGGCGATCAGGGCAGCGGCGCGACTGGTCGCCGGGAGCGCGCCGGTCACGCCCCATCCCCCTCGCGCCCCGCGGCCTGCCGGGCACGGGCGACCATACGGGCAGTCCCGACGAGGCCGACGGCGCCGGCCAGACCGCGCTGGAGCACCTCGGAGGGGTCGCCCCCGCCACCGGCCCGCACGGCGTCGGCGAAGTGGTGCATGTCCTTCTCCATGAGCAGGTGCACGTGCTCGGCCAGCTCCGGGGTGACGTCCCTGCCGAGGGAGCGCAGCGCGGCGCTGCCGCCGCTGCTGGCGTCGATCACGTCGATCAGCGCGGGGAGGTCCAGGCCGACCTGCGCCGCCAGGCCGAGGACGTCCTCGGCGTTCTTCATGTTGGTGATGGTCAGCGCGTTGTTGAACAGCTTGGCGAACTGACCTCCGCCGACCGGTCCCATCAGCGTGACGGTGTCGCTGAACGTGTCGAACACGGGGCGGGCCGTCTCGAACGCGTCCTCGGATCCCCCGGCGAAGGTGGTGAGGGTGCGGGCACGGGCGCCGGGGCTGCCGCCGCTGACGGGTGCGTCGAGGTAGACACCCCCGGCCTGCGCCACGTGTTCGCCGAGCCGGACCGCCTCGGCGGGGTCGCCGGTGCCGTGGTTGACGATGATCGTCCCGGGGGCGATGGCGGCCAGCAGCCCCTGACCGTCCAGCACATCCCAGATGTCCGCGTCGTCGCGCAGACACAGCCCGATCAGCTCGGCGGACGCCCCCAGCTCCGCCACGGTGCCGTGCACGGTGTGCGGGACGCTCTCCACCGCCGAGAGCGATGCCGGGCGCCGCGCCCACACGTGCAGCTCGAAGCCGCGCTCGCCGATGGCTTCCGCCATGGGCCCGCCCTGGTCACCGAGACCGATGAAACCGACCCTGCTTATCGTCGTCGTCATTGCGATGTTCTTTCGTTGATCCTGATGCTTCGGGTGGGAAACGGGGACCGGCGCCCTTTGACCGTTCAGCGGACGATGTCGCTTGCCAGCTCCCACAGGCGCTCGGCGTTCTCCGGGTCCAACGCATAGGGGGCCACGCCGGGGACGCCCAGTTCGGCGGGCCGGGCGTGGACGAGCGGCGCTTCGTTGACGTCCTCGAAGTAACGGCCGCCGACCCCTTCGACCAGCGGGGAAGCGGCGAGGAACACGGTCGTCGCGGCGCCCTGCTCGACGGTCTTGCGGTAGGGCTCGGGGGTCCGCAGGCCTCCGGTGTGGCGCTGGAGGTTGGTGGCGATGGCACCGGGGTGCAGGGCGTTGGCCGTGATTCCGTCGCCCGACCAGCGGCGCTGCGCCTCGACGGCGAGGAGGACCCCGGCGGTCTTGGACTGGCCGTAGGCGGCGAGCGCGTCGTACGGGCGGAAGCGGAAGTCGATGTCGTCGAAGACCAGCGGCGAGTAGAGGTGGCCAGAGGAGGAGACCGAGACCAGGCGCGCCCCGTCGCCGTCGGCGAGAGCGCGGTGCAGCCCCAGGGTCAGGGCGAAGTGCCCCAGATAGTTGGTGGCGAACTGCTGCTCGTGCCCGGCGATGCCCCGCTCGAGCTCCGGCGGCATCATGATGCCGGCGTTGTTGATCAGCATGTGCAGCGGGCCCTGCCAGGCGGCGGTGAACGCCCGCACCGAGTCCAGGTCGGCCACGTCCAGGCGGGCGACGTGGATCGCGTCGTTCCCGGTGGCCTTGCGCAGGTCGGCCGCGACCTGCTCGCCTGCTTCCGGGCGGCGGACGGCGAGAGTGACCTCGGCGCCGCGGGCCGCCAGAGCGCGGGCGGTCTCGACGCCGATGCCCGAGTTGGCCCCCGTGACGATCGCCCGCCTGCCGGACAGGTCGACGCCTTCGATCACCTCCGAGGCGGTGCTGGCGCGGTTGTACGGGGTGGTGAAGATCTTGGACATATGACGCATTCCTCCGGTCGTTCGTATTGCACTGTCAGACTGCGCCGAGCGCTGTGGGGCGCACCAGGACGGGTTGAGACTGGGACTGGCAGGGCCACCCATGAGCCCGGAACACGCCCGTACGCTGGCAAGATGACACCCGCCGGAGATGCGAACGCACTGGGCCGGTATCTGCGCGCCCGCAGGGAACTGGTCCAGCCCGATGACGCCCGGGACACGGGCAACCGGCGCGTCCCGGGCCTGCGCCGCGAGGAGGTCGCCTTCCTCGCCGGGATCAGTTCCGACTACTACAACCGCCTGGAGCAGGGCCGCGACAGGAACCCCTCGGAGCAGGTCCTGCGCAGCATCGCCGGCGCCCTGCAACTGGATGACGAGGCGACGGCCTACCTGCTGGAGATCGCCACACGCAAGAGCCCGCGCCGCAGACGGTCCCGCAAGACGGAGAAGGTCAGCGAGGGCATCCGCACGCTCATCGACTCCTGGCCACTGACCCCGGCGTACGTCCACGGCACGTACATGGACGTCCTGGCCGCCAACAGCCTCGCCATCGCCCTCTCACCGTTCAACGCACCGGGACGCAACGGCATCCTGGCCGCGTTCCTGGAACCGGAGATGCGGGAACTCCATCAGGACTGGGAGGACATGACCGCCCGGGTCGTCCCGTACCTGCGCTCGGTCGTCGGCGCGGACATCGAGGACCCGCGCCTTGTCGAGATCGTCGGCGAACTCTCCCTGCGCAGCGAACGCTTCCGCACCCTCTGGGCCCGGCAGGACGTCAAGCACAAGACCACCGGCATCACCCTGCTCCGTCACCCCCAGGTCGGCCCACTGGAAATGCACTACGAAAAGCTGCTGATCCCGGGCGCCGAAGGGCAAACCCTGATCACCTACCACACACAGCCGGGCAGCCCCTCCGAAGAACGCCTACGCCTGCTCGCCAGCATGAACGCCCCTGACCAAGCCGGCGATACCCGGGCCGCAACCGACCACACCCGACCCCCCGGACATCCCACATCCCGGTAGGCCGCCCTCCCCCGGAATTCGCGGACCTCTCCCAGGTCGGAGTTCGTCGATGACGGACAGCTCGGCTCCGGGAGAACCCACCCTTATCAGTGCCGACTGCTCTTGCCGACCCGCCGGTCGCCGGTCAATTGGCCAGTGGCAAATCCTGGCTACAGCAAGTCGATTTGGGCGTGCGGCGGCGATGACCTGCGGGCCTATGAGCGGGTGCGGTTGTGGTGTGGCGGGCCGGGTGCTGTGTCGGTGGGGACGTGGAACCGGTCGGTGGCGGCGCTGGACCAGTGGGTGACGTGGTCACTGGAAGCCGGATTACTGAAGCAAGCTCCGTTCCGGTACGTCGACAAGTCGGTGATGACGCCGGCCGGCCCCCGCAGGGTGTACGTGAATGCCGGGATGGACTCCGCCGCGCGTGCTGGCACCCGAACGGCTGAACGGCCTCACCGCCACGATCAGCTCGGTCGAGGGCAGCAACGCCAAGTACGACGTGCAGGTGGACACCAAGCCCATGAGCTGAAGTCTGCCCGGTCTGCGCACCGCGTGATGGCAGCAGCAAACCGTCGGTGTAAATATTTCGGCCGTTGGCACACATTCCGACTGGCATCCCCTGTTTACTGTTCGGAGGCGCTCAACTACGCCGGAACAAGCCGAGGGGGACCGCGTTGATGAAGAAGGTTGCCGCCGTGGGTGCGGCCGTCGTGCTGGGTTGGGGACTGGGTACCGCGCCGGCGAACGCGTCGTCGGGCTACTGGCATCTGCAGAACGTGGCCACGAACGATTGCCTGGATTTCCGGGCCGACTACGGGCCCTACGCGACAGGGTGCAACGAGGGCGCGTACCAGACCTGGCTGATGAACAACGCCATCGGTCAGCTCTCCGAACTGCGGCAGAACGCGGGTGACAGGCTGTGTCTGGTCGCCCGCAACGGCCAGGCAACGATGAAGCCTTGTTCGTCCAGCGACCCGGCAGCCCTGTGGAATGTGTACGCCACCGCCGCGGGCGTCGAGCTGATCAACAACGTGACCAAGACCTGCCTTGGCGAGGGGTCGGGGACCATCGCCCACGTCACGCTCGTCAAGTGCACCGGTGGCAATTCCCAGCAGTGGAATGCCTACTCCTGACCGTTCGATGCCTCTCGATGCCTCGTGAGTGCTGGAGAGGGTCATTGCCGTCGTAGGCGCTCACGAGGCATCTGCTGTCACCGCCAAGGTTCACCGGGTTGGGTCGTACTGATGGCTCCCTGCACCAGTACAGTCAGCGCGCTGAAGGAGCAGAGGAGCTTCGGTGCGTAGAGGGGACAGCAACGCTGATGGCCACGACCCGCGGGCCGTCGCCATCAGGTGGATACAGGTCGTGCTGCTCGGAGTCGTTGTGCTGCTGGTCGGATTCCGTATCTGGGAGCGGGAGCACGGCGGTGGTTCGAGCTCGATCGTGTTCGGGCTGATGGCCGCATCGGCACTGTCCATCGGCGTGCTGGAGCACTATCGGGCAAACGCCACCGAACGACCTCGGTGACTCACTTCCCAGCCGGCTCAGGCCGCCGCTGACAGGGGTCGGCCACCCCATCGGATGCCTTTCTCGCTGCGGCCGCGGGCGCGTTCACGTCGTGCGGCGGCCAGGACGTCGCGGTGGCGGGCATTGGTGTTGCGCCGGCACAGATGGGCATGCAGGGCCCGGATCTGCACGGTGCGATTGGGGTGGTGCGAGTTGGCGATGGTGAACTGCCGCAGCGGTCCGAAGTGTGCCTCGATCGGGTTCGCCCACGAGGCGTAGGTCGGGGTGAGGCACAACTCGACCTTGTTCTTCTTCGCCATCGGCGGATGTCGGCGCCCTTGTGGGCGGACAGGTTGTCAAGGATCACGCAGATCGGGGCGCCGTCCGGGCGGGCCGCACGGATCGGCTTCAGCACGGTGAGAGTGTTGGCGACACCCTTCCTGCGACATCGGAAGCTGGACCAAGACCTTCCCAGATCCCCGGCTTTGCGCGGCCATCGTCGACCGACTCACCTTCAACGGCACGACGATCGAAACCGGCACCGACTCCCACCGCCTCGCCCACACCCACGCCGAGGCAGAACAAGCCGCCGCAACCTGACGGCCCCGATCACCCTTCGTCCCAAACAGGTCTGCCTTCCCCAACCTGCGAACTTACGATCGTGCGGGCTGGTTGGCGATGAGAAGGGTGCTGCCGGCCGGGCGGAAGCCCAGGCGGGAGTAGATCCGAGCGACGGCGTCGTCCGCATAGGCGAGGAAGACCGTACTCACCCCGTGGTCGCGAGCGTGGCTGATCAGGGCCGCCGTGACGGCCGCGGCCAAGCCCTGGCGCCGGGCGACGGGAAGGGTGCCGATGCCGCCGATCTCGGTGGTGCCGCCGGCTGGGTGGTAATGGCCGACCGCAAGTGGGGTGCCGTCCGAAGCGAGAGCAGCGATGAGCGTTTTACGCCCGGCACGGATCGTGGGGCGGACCGCTGCCACGGTGCCGTCCTCGGTCAGTTCCGCGGCTGCCACCGCCAGTTCCTCGCGACCTGCCGAGCCCACCGCGGTGCCCTCCTTGGCGAAGGCCAGGCGGGGAACAGCCAGAGCTGTGGGCAAAGCGGGATCATCGGCCGTCAGCGCACGTAGTTCCACGCCGTCCGGCAACGGCTGTGGACCAACCTGTCGGCGCGGGTCCAGAGCCATCAGCGGGCGTTCCGCCACCGGCAGGCCAACGGCCTCGATGCTCGCACGCAGCGTCGGAACCGCCTCGGCCAACCACTCGAAAGCCTCCGGCACGCCGAGTTCGCGCTGCCGAGCCCGCACCCGGGCGATGTCAACGGCGGTCACGGCCGACCTCCCAACGGTGGGCTGAGCATGGCTAGGGCCGCCGTAGTACGGCGCACCTGGTCTCCTTCGCACGAACAGCCGCAAGGAACCGAACTCCTCGGCCTCAGAGAACAGCAACGGAACGGTGGCGTAGTACTGCTCGATACGGGCATGCAGCGCGTCGCTCATGCGGCGCATCCCACCACGGGACCATGCCCCGCCGCACCCGGGATTCGCCCTCGACAACGGCCACCGAGCAAGGGCGACAAGCCACCAAGTGTCGCTGGAACTCATCGACACTTCGGTAGGCGAACATCCTCAATCGCTCTCGGAACTCGCCCCCATGCGTTGCTGCTTCACACCGACACAATCGCCGAGACGAGCAAGCTCGGCCGGCGTCTGCGCCACCGCATCCTTGAAAGCTTTGGTGTTCCAAACAGAGGCAGACTAGGGCTTCCCCGCAGCAGCGGGCGCCAGCCGGCGAAGCAGGGCTGTCCGTGCGTGTAGGACGGCGAGGTCGGCGGCGGTAACGACAGATGAGCAGCGGCACTTGGCAAGCGAGCTGAACCGCAAAGGATTCTTCGCGAAGAACTCTTTGCGAAGAACTCTTTGCGGACTACCGTGTGTCGCATGGCTGATGCGGTGGAGAGGCCGGATGGCCCGAACGTTGAAGAGGATTCGGTTGTCCTGGATGCCAAGGGGCTGCGTGCCCTGGCGCATCCGGTGCGCGTCCAGTTGGTCGGGCTGCTGCGGAAGTACGGCCCGTCGACGGCCACCCGCCTCGCGGAGCGGCTGGGAGTGAATTCCGGTACGGCCAGCTACCACCTCCGGCAGCTCGGAGCGGCAGGTTTCGTCGAGGAGGACACCGAACGCGGCAATGCGCGAGAGCGCTGGTGGCGTTCGGTGCACCGGACGACCTGGTTCAGCGATCCGGAGCTGGCCGAGCGGGAGCCCGAGGCCGCACTGGCGTACCAGCAGTCCATCGCCGCCATCTACACCCTGCGCACGCAGCAGACCCTGAACATGCTTCAGACGATGCCTCGCGCATGGCGGAACACCTTCGACATGAGCGACTGGGCCCTGCGGCTCACGCCCGAGGAAGCCGCCGCCCTGTACCGGGAGTTGGCGGAAGTCATCGCACGCTACCGGCGAGACGCGCCGGAGACGGCGGCCAGTGCCCCCGAGGGAGCCGAACGGGTCGCCGTGATCACGCAGATCCTGCCCGAACTGGACGCGCCTGCCGCGCCGTCGTTCCCTTCCGGCCCTCAGGAAGAGGAAGGAAGCCCGACGTCATGACCGACGACGCCTCGGAGGCCGGCGACATACCCGGCAAGAGGTCCTTACGGCCGCTGGGCGGGGTGCTGGCGGCCATGGCCGTGTCACTGACCGGCACGCGGATCTCCGTTGTGGCACTGCCCTGGTTCGTCCTCGTCACAACCGGCAGCGCTACCCAGACCGGACTGGTCGCCTTTTGCGAGATGACTCCCTACGTGGTGGTCAAGGCGTTCACCGGACCTGTGGTGGACCGGATCGGCCCACGGGTCGTTTCCTGGACCACCGATCTGGCCAGCGCGACCGCCGCCGCCGCGGTTCCCCTGCTCCACTCCCTGGACCTGCTCTCCTTTCCGCTCCTGCTGGCTCTGGTCGCGCTGATCGGCGCGGCCCGGGGCCCCGGCGACCTGGCCAAGGAGGTGATGGTTCCGGAGGCGGCCGAGCGCGGCCGAGTGCCGCTGGAGCGGGCCACCGGTCTGGCCGGCGTGACCGAGCGGCTCGCCTCCACCGTCGGCCTGGCGGTCGGTGGATCCCTGGTGGCGCTGCTCGGTCCCCTGACCGGACTCGCCGTCAACGCGGGCTGCTTCGCCCTCGGATCGGTGATCATCAAACTCGCGTTGCCTCGCGGCACGGGGCACGCGGTCGAGGAAGCCCCCTCGCCGGCCGGGGAGACGGGACCGGGCTACTGGCAGCGGTTCGGCGAGGGCTTCACCTTCCTGCGCGGCGAGCCGCTGCTGCTCACCGTCATCGTGACGGTCGGCATCACCAACCTGCTGGACGCGGCGTTCACCTCGGTGCTCGTACCCGTCTGGGCCAGGGAGTCCGGCAACGGGCCGACCGCGATCGGTCTGATGGGCAGCGTGATGGGGGCCGCGGCGGTCGGCGGGAGCCTGATCGCCGCGGTGGTCGCGCACCGGCTGCGGCGGCGGGTGGTGGTTCTCACCGGGTTCCTGCTCGTCGGAGCACCGAGGTTCCTGATCCTCGCCTTCGATGCGCGGCTGGGGGTGGTACTAGCCGTCTTCGCGGTCAGCGGATTCGGTGCCGGCTTCCTCAACCCAGTGCTGGGGGCCGTCCTCGTCGAGCGGGTGCCGCGCCGGATGCTGGGCCGGGTCAACGCGCTCGGTGACTCACTGGCCTGGGCCGGTATCCCTCTCGGCGGGCTGCTCGCCGGGGCGGCGGTGACCGCTGTCGGACTCGTGCCGGTACTGGTCGCCTGCGGCGCCGTGTACTTCCTCACCACGAATCTGGCGGGACTGCGGCCGGAATGGCGGGAGATGGACCGTACGCGTGGGCGGGGCGTCCTGAAGCCGCATTCCAAGGAAGACGCCTCACAAGGCAGTGCGAATGCAGCGACATGACGCTTACAGGAGGGAGGTGAACCATCTGGTTTCCTTCTCCCTCCCACCACTCCTTCTGACCTCACCCACGCTTCACGCACGCTCAGATGACTGCTGGTCGGCGGAGCCTGTGACGGATCTCCGCAAGGCTCTGACCGGCCGCTTCGAAGACCATCATGCCTTCTTGACGTCCCAGGCTCTGACTCACATCGATTACATCGACGGGCAGATCGCCGCGTTCGATCAGCGCATCGATACCGAAACTGCGCCTTGCGCCAACAGCACGATCTCCTGGCCACCATCCCCGGTGTCTCAACTCGACTCGCACAGGCCGTGATCGCCGAGACAGGCGCCAACATGACGCGGCTCTCCACCGCGGCCGCTCTGGCAAGCTGGAGGACCGTGGCACCTGGGAACAACCGGTCAACCGGCCGAAATTACTCAGACGCCACGACCCACAGCAACGTCTGGCTGAAGGTGCCCTCGGCGATGCGACCGCCGCCTCGGCACGCACCAAGGGCACCTACCTCAACGCTCACAACCGCCGTCTGATCAGACGCATGGTTCAAGAGGCGCGCACTCGTCGCCGTCATGCACAAGATCGTCATCGCCACCTGGCACATGCTCACCAACGACGCCGACTACCAGGACCTTGGCCCCAGCCACTGGCAACAGCACCCACACCAGGTCAAGCGACGGCAGCAACACCTCATCGCCGAGCCGAGTGTCCTCGGGGTCGACACCTCCGGCCTCACACCCGCCTGATCTCCCGCACTCCAGCCCTACGGCCGGGGCGATCAACCCTGCCCTCGCGCAGCCATTTTCGAGTCAGATCCTCCACGACTGCCGCCTGAAAGGCGAAGGGGTTCACCACGCCGTACTCGGCATCGCCCGCCTCCACAACCTCGGCTCCTAACGAGGTTGTGTCGTAGTCCGGTTCGCTTGTGACGCTCCTTCTCTTGTCGCCTTTGCTGGAGCGCAAGGACGGTCCAGTGAGAACGTAAGGGTTCTACTTGGCACGCAAATCAAACACGTGTCTCACTTGGGGGTATAGGCCGTGTTGACCTCCCCCACGACCTGGTGCGGCTGCAGGCCGCCTGGTACCGCATCTACGACGCGCTCGCCGTGCCCCGCCCGTCCCGTACGACGGTGCTGCGCCGGCGCCTGTAGTCCTGTCGGTACGGCTGCGCTGGCACCCGTACTGGTCGCGGGCGGCCGTGGCAGCGCCGGCCGCGCGGGCGGAGTTCCGGCGCCAGGGCAGAGCACTGGAGCGTGCCCGGTGCGACCGCGCCCGTCTGGGCGCAACATCTCGCGATATCTCTTGAGACATCTCTTGCGCGAGCTCGGACGATCTCCCCGGATCGGTGCAGGCCACCACGTGTTTTCGGGCATAGTCGGGGTGCTGACATCCCCCATCCCCTCCACGTCTACTCCCCGCGCCCTGGACCTGGTGAAGGTAGTGGGTGGACAGAGAATCGGAGAGCGGCGGGCGAGGGGAATGGGGCGGCGGGGGTCCTATTCCGCGCGGCGCTGTCCGCACCGCGCGGCCCGCCGTGGACAGCGGGTTGCTTCCTTGGTGGGCTGAAGGGTGGGCTGCACCGTTGGCTCCACCGTGGAGCCGAGGGGGTGCACCGAGGGTTGCAGCACTCCGGGGCAAACCCGGCCCGCCCTCACAGATCTTCCAGGCCGGGCAAGCCTGTCCAGCCCGACAGTGTCGGACATCTGATCGACTACGCTCCTGGCGGTGACCAGTGAGTACCCACACGCAGACCGCTTCCTCGGCGAGTTCAGGGAACTGAAGCACGGGAATCCGGAGGGACCCTCCCTGATCGCTGCCGTGCGCAGCGAAGGTGACCCGCACGAGGAGGACCTTGTGCGATACCTGCGTGCCGACAGCGTGATTGCCGCTACTGGATCAGCCGTCTACGACTTCCTCAGTCTCACCAAGGAGTTCATCGACAGCCTTCACCTTCTCACCGACGGTGAGTGGTTCTGGCACACCGACCTTGCCCACTACGTCGAGCGGTACCACGTCCCCCTCGATAACCGATTCGTCGATCACGCACGCCTTCGTGGATGGGTTCCCGCACAGCTGAGTGACGACCAGCTCGTGCAGATCGCGGACACCTTCTTCCCCGCCGACAAGGCATGAGACTCCACCCAGCGAGACCCCACCAGAGCCGCGCTTGACGGTTTTGCCGCAGCAGCGTCGTCCCATACAGTGCCGAAGGTATGACGGCACTCGCATCGTTCACCTTCGTGCGCCACATCGATGGGCTCTGCTACCACTTCGAGCGCGACGGCGAGCACTACGGTCGCCCCGCCTACCGCCGAACGGACGGGAACGTGTGGTGTGTCTGGTCACCGACCGACGGCTGGCACTGCGAGATCGCTGACGGCCTCGTGACCGCCCGTCCCCTCAGTAGCCACGCTGATGAACCCGAGCCCCCGGCCACCGTCTGGCGCAGCTTCAAGAACGACCGCTCCTACCTCTACGACCTCCGGCCCTACTCCAGTTGTTGATCGTGATCAGGCTCGTTTGAGACCGGTGCGCGATGCTGCTCTACGCTGCCCTGCATGATCGCCAAGCTGCAGTGTGTGGTGTTGGACTGTGCCGATGTCGGTGAGCTGTCCCGGTTCTACCAGTCGCTTCTCGGTGGCGTGGCGAACCAGCCGGATCCGCGGTGGTCGCTCGGCGACAGGTGGGCGACACTCCACACCGATGGCGGGTTCGTGATGGCCTTCCAGCGGGTGGAAGACCATCAGCCACCGCGGTGGCCGGATCCCCTTCGGCCCCAGCAGTTCCACCTCGACCTGGGGGTCGAGGACCTGGACCAAGCTCAGGGAGGCGTCCTCGCTCTGGGCGCCACACTGCTCGATGAGGGCGACGGAAAGCGGAGTTGGCGCATCTTCGCTGATCCGGCAGGTCACCCGTTCTGTCTCGTCCGGCACTGACAGGTCACACTGCAGGGGTGCGGCCACCTGGGCCGGCTGGCAACCCCCCTCCTAATACTCCAGCCGCACTTCGTGATCAGGTGGTCTCGGTGGTGAGTCGTCGCTGATAGTGGTTGCGTCTGGCGGCGGCCGGGTGGTGTCTGCGCCAGGTGGACCAGTGCAGCAGCGTGGTGGGGGTCCGCGTAGGCGGCACGAGCAGCATGCCGATGAGTCGGCGGATCTGGGAGAGGGTCAGGTCCATCGGGGTGCGGTTGCGGGCGGCCCGGGTTGGGTCTGCGGGGCGGGCCAGGAAGGCCAGCGTGAGCATGGCGACGCGTCGGGCGCCAGCCTATTGGCCAGCCTGGACAATCCCGGCGTAGACGCGCAGGTCAGAGTGCCTGGTCGGCACCTTCCACCGACGGAAAGCGTCCATCCCACCGGATGGCCAGCCAGCCACGTCCTGGTCGGCGACGAAGCGCACGACACGCTGCTGCACGTTGCTCAGGTCGCCGAAGGACTGCGGCGGTTCGGCGGGATCGTCCGGGAAAACCAGCCTGAACAGCGTCTCCGCCGTGTAGTACCTGTCGTCGAACGCCTCGACGCCCCTACAGTCAGCCAGGCCGACCAGCATGGCATCGACCGCCCGGAGCGTCGTGGCTTCGGATGTTTCGGCCAGGGCCATCGCCGCGAGACTCATGTAGGAGCCGCTCAGGAACGACATGGTCTCGGTCTTCTCAGGCGGCCGGGCGACGACCTGTGTCAGCACGTCGACGACGGCCGGGTCGGCGATGCCGAATCGCGTCAATGCGAAGGCGGAGGCCCAACGCAGCTCGACGATAGGACTGTCCAGGTAGCGCCGGATGAAGGGGACGGTCGCCGGTTCGCCGAGCAGGCCGAGTGCGACGACTCCCGTCGCCGCCGCGCCGGGCGAGTCTTCATCGGCGATGAATGCCTTCAAGAGCGGAATCGACGTTGCCGCGGACTCGGGGAACCACGCCAGCAAGTTCGCTGTCTTGGCCCGCAGTTCAGGGCTGTCCGAGGTCAGCAGGACGGCGAGTGCGGGAAGTGCTTCGCGGACGGCGTCATACGAACGCACCACCGCTTCGGCGTCGATGAGCACTTGCGCGCAGCTCCCCTCGCGCTGTTTGCTCTGCTCATCGTCCGCCGCTTCGTCGATCCACTGAGCCCAGTCGCCGGCTTCGCCGCGTATATCCGCCAGGGAGGCGCGGTCTTCCCGAGGGTCATAGCCGTTCGGCAGATAGTTGTTGTCCAGCCCGATCGCGATGGCGACCAGCAGACCGACGAACCGATGCCTGTTGACCAATCTCGGGTCGAGTGCCATCCGCACAAGGAACGGAACGGTGTACGCTGCAGCCTGCGATCGCGTGCCCTGGTGCACGATATGGTTCGCGAGCTGCGCACTCGGCGGGTACCGGCCATCCCAGACCCCCGCCTGCATCGCCCGGAGGTGTCCGGGGACGTCGTCGGCCATGCCGTAGGAGTGCTGCAGCTCGGCCCAGGGCACATCGTCCAGGCCGGTGAGAGGGTCGTCATCCGTCACAGCAGCAGATCCTGGCATACCAGGATTCCGTCCTGCGATTCGAGTGGTCATGCGATCACCCGCGCCCCGGGGGCGAGGAACACACGCGCGTCAGCTCGTGAATTGAGCCGACGTCGGCCCAGGTGAACGGCTGACGGAGCGATGCTCGGCCGGCACTCCTTCCAGCTCCCCAACCTGTCCGACGGCCTGCGTCCGCTGCGTGACCCAGACGCCACCGACGAGGAATGACCGGTTCCTGGCCCGCCCCGCCGGAGGGGAGAAATCTGGACCATCACCTGATCACGAAGTGCGGCTGGAGTACTAACCTGGCCGCTTCCCGCTGTGTGCTTCCTGCGCCGGCGGATTCACAAAAATCCGATCAGAGCTGTGAAACGGCCCTGCCCGCAGTCCGTGAAGGTCATGGCTGAGTGAGGATCCGGACCCGGAGAAGTTCGAACGAGGGCTGGCCCGTACATGGCCCACTTGAGCGGTTTCACCCGGTTTACGTTTCCTTCGACGACCCCGGAGCTCCAGGACAGGGTCAGGCCGGCGGTAACGGCGTCAAGGTCCTGACGGAGGAAGCCGGCGAAGCCCTTCATGGGCTTCAGTGCGTTCTGCTCGGCCCGCAGGATCCACTCCAGCAGCAGGTATCCCCGCCGGTGACGGACGAGATCGGCGAACGCCCGGGCGGGACCGCCGGCGCCGTCAAAAGCCTGAGCAGCCGGGTCCAGCCCGCGACCAGCCGCAGACGGGCACAACCGCGCGACCGGACGGCCGCCGAGCTCGATCGCGATCGACCGCAGCCAGCCTGTCAGCCCGGTGCTGGAGCAACGGTGCCGCTCGGACGGACCCGGCACCTGGTCGACGAACGTCTCGCGGGCACAACTCTTCGGGTCACAGAAGTACCGTCGAACCCGCTGTCGGACTTTGGACCCGGCGAAATCCCAACGGCGTCTCATCCAGGCCGCGTTGATACGTGCTGTGTGTGCGTCTCTCCTGTTTCCGGCAGTTCGGGCACCGTCCGGGGCGAACGGCGGACACCGCCTCAACCACAGGACGTCGGAGGAGTCGCTGACGCGCTCCACTCGCACATCGATCCCGGGGAGCAGCACGGCCTCGGCCATCTCACCCGTCATGCCGGGACTCTGCCGAAACGATCCCCCGCTCACTTCGTTGGCCTGGAGATTCACGGAACTGCGAGCAGAACCTTGAAATCGGCCGGGGCCGCTCCTTGTCTCACTTGGTTAGTCCTCGAGGCGAGTGAGGACCGTGGGGAGCGAAGAGAACGTCCTGATCACCCATGGGTAGGCTTGGTCCATGAGCGGTGAGTGGCGGACGGACCGGATCGGGGCTGCTCTACGGGGAGAGAACCCGACTGTGCTGCGGCGACTCGAGTCTGGCTTCGCGGTGATCGGCGACGTCCAGTTCCTGCCCGGGTACTCGGTTCTCCTCGCAGACGAACCGGGTGTTCAGCGGCTGTCTGACCTGCCGAGGGCCAAGCGACTGTCGTTTCTGTCCGACATGGACCAACTGGGAGAAGCCGTTGAGCGGGCCTGTCAACGGCTGGACGCCGGCTTCCGCCGAGTCAACCTGGAGATCCTCGGCAACACGGACCCGTTCCTGCATGCCCACGTCTGGCCGAGGTTCGAGTGGGAGCCGGCCGAGCTGGTGGGCAAGCCGGTGTGGCTGTATCCGCGTGACCGCTGGAGTGACGAGCGGTTCGGGCTCGGCCCCCAACACGATGTGCTGCGGGATGCGATCGGCAGCGAACTGGACCGGCTGAGTTCGATGGCCTGACGGTATGGGTCTGCCGACCATCAGGTCGGTGAGCCTAGTGATCAGTGACGGTCAGTGGACGTCAAGGAGTCCGTCGCAACGGGACGATTTCGGGGATGGCGGTGGAGACAGAGGGGCGGGCCGCTTCCGGCATTTGCATGAGCGTCCATGTCTTGCTCCCGCGTGAGCGTTCAGGCACCCCACCAGGCCGTCGGCTTGATCCCGCGTCTCCACAGTAGGCGACGGTATTTGTCGAAGTCGTAGCCCCGGTCGGCGTACAGATGCCGACGCTTGCGGCGGGGCCGTCCCCGTAGCCCCCTGATCGGTGGGATCGCGTCCAGCACGGGCAGGAGCCGTGTGAGACTCCAAGGTCCTTCCCTTACCGACCGGGGCGGCGCCCTCGCGCCACAACGCTGTGATCGGCTTGCTGAACTGACGCGGGCTCAGCCCGGTGAACCGGCCTATCCAGGACGGCTCCGACGCCGTGATCACCCCACCCGCAGCGAGACCATCTCACCCGTAACCCGTGGTTGGGGTGAAGCTCAGCGGGCGCCCGTGCCGTTCTGCGGTCGCTGCCCTCTGAACTGCCCGTCCTATGGCACTGGCACCTTGACTATCGGCGAAGGTACGGACCTGCCGGCGCGCGTCGTGAAGCCCTCCGGGCCGCTGCGGATTCGATGCGGCGCGTGTCGGGGGCGAGACGCGCCCGCCGCCGCTCTCGTGGCACGAGAACAGTGATCGCAACGGCCAGAAGGAACGCCACGGCTACAATTGCCATTCCCACGTACACCGTTGCCCCCTGTAAGCGCCGCAGGTCGTTGTCCCGGCGGCGCTGGCTCAGCTCGTCGATGACTGCTTAATCGACTGTACTCGCCTGATGATCGAACGTGAACAAGGCTTCCGGCATCCAAACCCAGGTGCCGCCTTCCGGCGCCTGGGGATGCAGCTTGCGCATACGCGAGAGTCCTTAAGGGTTGTCCCGTAACTGCTTGTCGCCTGATGCAGCCGACTGCCATGGCGGTGCTCCGTAGCACTCGCCTGCGTGCCGCCAGTGTTGTCAGTGCTCCGGGATACGGTGCGGTGTGATGGGCCGGACGGAGATCGTGAGGGACTCGCGGCCATGGGGGGTGGGTCGGACAGGCCCCGGCAGCCAGCTCGGGACTGGAGATGTTTTGCCGTGCACCACCCCCCACCTCCGCCATACAAGGGCTGTTCCGCGGGGCTGTTCGCGGGTGAGACGATCTTGGCGTGTCTGGTGTGATCACGGCGTCGGTGTCGTCCTGGACAGCCCCGCACAAATCTTGGGGAGCGGTCGCGGAGGGTTACTGCGGTTGTCCCGTCTCGGTCGACCTGGTCTCGGTCTCAGGCGATCTGGTCCGCCGGAGCTGCTAGTCCGGTCGCATTCAAACGACTGGCATGCCTCTTACGGCAGGGAGCGAGTGAGCCATACGAGTTCGCCTCCGCCATCTGCCGAGACATGGTCACGCTCGAACCCGAGCTTTTCGAGGACGCGGAACGACGGCGCATTCCAGGAACGCACCGTCGCCCAAAGCCGCTTCCGCCCAGTCGTGATCGCGGCGTCGAGGACCGCGGAGGCCGCCTCAGTCGCGTATCCCTGTCCGTGTACGCGCCGGAGCAACTCGTACGCGATCTCAGGCTCGTCGACGGAAGCCCGCCCCACGGTGAGCCCGCAATACCCGATAAAGTCACCCGCACCGCGGCGGTTGATGACCAGCAGGGCCAGCCCCGTCAGCTCCGACGCAGCGACCTGAGCCTCGATCACCCGCCGATTGTCCTCAAATGACTGCGTTCCAGCGCCCCGTTCGGCAACGAGCGCGCGATGGTCGTCGATGTCCTCCTCGGTCCACGGACGCAGCGTCAGCCGGGCGGTTTTGAGATGAAGCGGCATCGGCGAATACGGCACGGCGACACTCTATCGACGCCGCCTCGCGCCGAACCAGATCATCTGAGGCACCCCCGCTATCTGTGATTCCGGAAGCAGATCAACTGAGATTTCCGGCAACTACTGCCCCATCAAGCAACGTTCGCCCTGTGTGACGCGCCGTCCAGTTGATGATTCGGGCGGCGCGTTGCGCGCCCGTCTACTCCAGCCGCGTGACGCGTCTGCGGGTCACCTGCCCGGTCCCGAAGGCCCTTCGCTTTCCTGGAACCCGGGTCCCCGGGGGGGAAACCCGCCCTCCCAGTGTTCGTAGGGAACCCGGGCACGAAGCTCACGGTTGGTGCACCTCTTGAGCGCCGCTGGACCGCGAGCCCGGTTCTACTCTCGCCGTGGAGCGGCACGCGCCGGGCATCGCGCCGGGTGGACGCGTCGCTCGCTTGCGGTGCCGACCCGCGCCTGCGCACCAGTCCCGCGGCACGTGGACCGGGGCTGACGGCGTGCGCCGAACGGTCTGGTCAGCGCTCACGGACTCCACCGGTCAGTGCGTACTCGCGGTTCCAGGGCCGTTCGGCGCTCTGCGCGGGCGTGTGTCCTCGCCTCCGGGGTACGTGGCGGAAAGGGCCAGCGCCGCGCATGTGGTCGTGACCAGTGAGTCGATCATCCGGTCCAGGGCGGCGGTGTCGTCTGCGAGGCGCTTGAAGCCCTGAAGTGCACAGCTGATCATCTGTGCGAGGTCCGCGGCCGACACACCGATGCCGGCAGTGCTCGCCGGCTCCTGCAGCAGCTCGGTGAGCAAAGCCTCGAACGCCGCGTTACCGGCACGTACAGCGTCGAACCGTTCGTCGAAGAGGTCCCTGGCGTCCGGGTTGGCCCGGACGAGGTCGAAGCCGGGGGTCGCCCAGCTCTGACAGGCGTACCGCAACCGGGCTTTGAGATCGTCCTGGCCTGCGAGATGGCGCCTGATGGTGGCCAGCTCGGTCGCCACCATCGTGGCGATCACCGCGTCGAATATAGCCGCTTTGTCAGAGAATGCCGCGTACAGAGTCGGCCGGGAGATGCCAGCCGACTGGGCAATATCTGACATTTTCGTCCGATTGTAGCCGTAGCGCCGGAACACCTCGGCCGCGGCCTCGAGGCTCCGTGCGCGCCTCTCGCCGCCAGCTCCTGCAATCTCGTTCACAGGCACACTTTGGCAGTTTGACCCACGACATCAAAGCTCGTAGCCTTACAGTTGAACAAAAACTGTAAGAGTGAAGGTGTTGTTGATGGTCAGCAAGAAGACCTGGTTCATTACCGGGGCCGGAAGGGGCTTCGGCCTGCAGTGGGCACGGGCGGCCCTGTCCCGGGGAGACCGCGTAGCGGCGACCGCCCGCGACGCGGCGGCACTCGAGGGGCTCAGTTCCGAGTTCGGAGACGCTGTGCTGCCCCTCGCCCTGGACATCACTCACAGGGAGGACGTCTTCGCCGCGGTCCAGCAGGCGCACGCACACTTCGGCCGGCTCGACATCGTCCTCAGTAACGCCGGATCCGGTCTGATGGGGGCGGTCGAGGAAGTCGACATGGACATGGTTCGCGCCGCCTTCGACGTGAACGTCTTCGGCACGCTCTCGGTCGTCCAGGCAGCGCTGCCCCTGCTGCGCACACAGGGAAGCGGCCACATCATCGGCGTCTCGAGCGTTGCCGGGGTCGTGGCCGTGCCCACGGCCGGGATCTATGAAGGAACGAAGTTCGCCGTCGAAGGAATTTTCGAGGCGCTGGCGGCGGAGGTCGCCGACTTCGGCATCCACGTGACCCTGCTGGAGCCGGGCGCCTATGCCACTGACTTCTTCAGTGCAGGTTCGCTGACGACAGCCCCCGCCCTCCCGGAGTACGACCCGCTGCGCGAGCGGCTCGACTCCATGACCATGGAGAGCCTGGGAGACCCCGCCGCCACCGCGCCGGTCCTCCTGAAGGTCGTCGATGCCGAGAAGCCGCCGCTGCGGATCATCCTCGGTGACCTCCTTCCCCTCGTCCGGGAAACCTACGACCAGCGGATCAAGACCTGGGAGGAATGGCAGGACGAGTCCCTGGCCGCATTGGGGCGGGACGCGAAGCAGCTCACACCGCAATCCGGGGAGAAGGCATGATCATCGTTGCCGGCAGTGCCGTCTTTGACGTCGACGCCCTCGACGAAGTGCGGGCGGCGATCCGGGAGATCGAGGAGATCACCCGTGCCGAGGACGGCTGTCTCTACTACGCGATGGCCGTTGACGATCCGGACAAGGGCGAGGTGACCGTGCTGGAACAGTGGCGCGACAGCGCGTCACTCGACGCGCATTTGCGCACGGAGTCCCTCAAGCAGTTCCAGGCGCGCGTCATCGGTCATGCCCGTGACTTCTCGATCAAGCGCTACGAGGTGGGCACAGGGCAGGACGTCGGGATTCCCGAGGACTGACTGATCACCCTCCATGTCACCGAATGCCAGGCGGGGCGCGTCGTATCCGGCATCCGCAAGGACGAGGATGTCCGGATCGGCCGCCTGCCACTGCCCTGCCGTGATCAGTGGCTCCAGCAGATCGCGCAGCTGCTGGGCGGCGGCGGTGACGGAGTCGTCCCGGGGGCCAGGCGCAGTGCGTCCAGGGGCTCGGTCCACGAGCTGCGGCCCGGCTTGAACGTGCAGATGATCGAGTAGGGCCAGCCAGGGACGGAGATGTGCTGGTCATTGCCCCGGTCGTAGGTGTGGCACAGGATCGACGCAGCACACTCATTCTCACGGCCTTCGTGCTGGACGTGTGCCTTCCTTGGTCGGAGCACATGTTCAGACGAAGGACGCTTCTGTGTACGGCTGTTGCCAGACCGAATGATCAAGTTCGAGGCGCCATTCGACGTCGGATGTCAAAGATCAAGCTAGTCCCGGATCCCCAGGTCCTCCCGCATCAATGTCCGCATCGCCACCAGCCGGGGCTCCGCCTGCCTGACCTCGACGAGCAGGCGCTCGACGCTCTCCCCGTCACGCGCGAGGCCGCGGTCGATGCGCTTGGCCGCCGCGTCCACCTCCGCGAGGACCTTGTTGAGTTCCCGTGACGCCTCCATGATCCGCAGCGGGACGATCATCTGGGCTGCCGCGTAGCGGTCGCGATACTCCCTGCGGGAATCCTCGAGACGGGTACGGTCCTCCTCGTTGTAGACGCCGTCGCGAATGCGGTGCAGGGCGTCCTTGAGGAGCGTGTGGAACTGCTCGGAGGCGCGGTTCATGGCCGTGTACGCCTCTCGGCGCTCCTCGAACGACCTCCTACGGCCGGCGAGTTCCGCCTCGGTGGCGCGTTCGCGGGCGTTGAAGCGCTGCGGGAGCACCGCGCCGAGGAGAGCTCCGCCGAGGCCGGCCGCCGCGGTGATCGCACTCGCTATCGCGTCTGACATGCGCGGACCCTATCGTGATCCGCACGCCTCGCTGCCCGTCGGTATCCCTCAAACGCTGCGAGAATCACTGGGCCTCGCACAACACCCACGGACAGCACAGCGGCATTGGTCGGCTTGAGTCAGTGACTCCAGTAGTCGCGGCGGGGCAGTTCGACCCACACATCGGGAGGTCCGACCACGGCACGCCTGTCGGCCAGACGCAGTCCCGCAAAGGCGCAGGAGTAGGCCACGGCGCTGTGCTGATAGAGGTACGAAGCCAGCACTTCCTCGGAGGTGTCGTCCTCGTACGGCCCCCCGCCCGGGTGCAGGTCCCAGCCCTCGACAGTTCCGTCACGGGCGATGCTGCCTTGGTTGCCGCTCTTGGGATTGGCGTACAGGCCGTAGCAGACCGTGCCGGCAGACAACCGGGTCAGCACGCCCGGCATCTTCGGCGCGTATCCCCAGGGCTGTGTGACGACGCAGCCGCCTGGCACGGACGACACGCCTATGATCTGCAAGGTCTCGTCCATGTCGTACTCGTACGGAGCTTCTAGCAGCTCATCGATGACTTCGTCCTCCACCGGCGCCGCCTCCAGACGGCGCACCGCCTCGGCCGCATCGATGCCGGCCACGCAGGCCAGCCCCGTACCGTCGTAGTGGAATGTGCCCAGAGCCGTGCGGAGCCGATGGGCCTCTTCCGCTGCCGCACGCTCCGTGCCGGTCAGGCGTACCCCCTCCGGTACCGGGAACAGGCCCGGCGTCGGTCCAGCCAGGCTCAGCCGCCCCGGTGGCCAGCCGCCGATCGACAGCCGCCAAGGATCGGCCCCGGCAAGGACGAGGGCTCGTGCGTGTTCCGGTTTCCTCGACACGACGGCCTCCCAAAGCGCCGTGACCCCGTTCTCCAGCGCGTCCACATCGGCAACCAGACCAGCCAACTCCGCGACGACCTCCGAGGACCCGAACACCGCTGCGCGATGCAGCGGTCGGCCCCCGCTCCACTTCTCCGGATCGGCGCCTTCGTCCAGACGCCGGCGAATGTCGTCTGCATCGGTCCAGTCCCAACCCATGCCAGCCCAGCCGTCACTCTCCGCTGCCACCGATCCCCCTCCCACATGGCGCATGCCTTCGCGCTACACACTCGCATACGGGTCCGACACCGGGACTGTCCTCTCTCATCGAGACTCGCTGAACAAAGGTCTCTGAGCTGGGAGTTGTCATCTGAGAGTTAGACGGTTCCGTCGAGGGGCAGTTCGCTGAGCTGGACTTGGCAGTATCCGGGAGTGCGCGAGATCGGGGTCTGTGGTGGTCTCGATGTGGCCGCGCAGGGGAAAGCAGCTGAGAAACTGTGCTCATGATGGACAAGGCAGGTGGGGTTCAAGGTCAATCGGTTTACCCGGGAAAGTACTCACGCGTGGAGCGCGAGAGACGGTTCCTGCTGGCCGAACCCCCGACGTCGTCGACGACAACGCTCGCCCGTCTGATCACCGATCGGTATCTGGTGGGAACACGTCTGCGCCTGCGACGTGCGGACTTCTCAGACGGCCACTGTGAACGCAAACTCACTCAGAAAGTGCCGGTCTCTCGTCCCGGTGGTGTTCAGGGCCTGATCACCAACACCTACTTGTCCCCGACGGAGTACGACCTGCTCGCGTCGCTGCCGGCCGCGGTGCTGTCCAAGACGCGTTTCAGCGTGCCTCCGTTGGGCGTCGACGTCTTCGACGGTCCCCTGCAGGGTCTGGTCCTGGCTGAGGCTGAATTCACCACCGACGAGGAGGCCAAGTCCTTCGTTCCTCCTTCGGAGTGCGTGGCAGAGGTGACGGACGATGTCCGCTTCACCGGGGGACGGCTTGTCGAGACCACTCGCCAAGAGCTGCTCGGGTGGCTGGCCGAGTACGGGCTCCGTCCGCACTGACATCAAGGACGGCGCTCTTTCCGCCCGCCACAGGCCCCGACGACACGAGCAGCAACAGCAGCCCAGCGGTGCCAACTACAAGTCCTCGGAGCCCTTCACCCGGCAGGACCAAGGTCACGGAGCCGCCTCTCAATCTCCGTCAGACTTGATCCCGAGCCTGCGCGCGGCTTCCTGACAGAAGTACTGGTCAGCAGGCCAGTGCCCTGAGGTGAGCAAGGTCGTGACCTTGACGGTCCCGAGGTTGATTGCGAGTCCAGACCGAGACGGGGAGGGGCGAGGGGGGTCTCCCTAGGGGTCCCCCGCCGAGCGGTGATACCGGCTATGGCCAAGCAAGATGGACAGGATCCGGACCGGCAGGCGGTCGGCGTCGGCAAGCCGGTTGGGAAGAGAGCCGATCGTTTCACCGTGCGTGAGCGGCGGCCTGACAGGAGGCGCCCGCAGGCCCGTACTCACCCTGCCATCCTCACCGAAGCCGGTGACGGTGACGGTGACCGCTCGCCGAGACGGCGCCGCTCCGTGTGGTCGTTCTCGCGCCCGCCCGCGTCCTCGGGGCGCCTGTCGAGGTCAGTGCTCACGGTCTGCATGACGAGCAACTCCTTCGATGTCGTCGGGACTCGGCGAAGCAGAGACGGCCTCGGTCGTGGGGCCGTGACGGCGGGTGGTTACGGCGATGGCGGCGAGCAGCGCGAGTACGACGGCGGTGAACCAGGTCGTCGCACTGGTCAGGCTCATGGAGCGGCTGGCGACGCCGAGACCGACGGGCAGCAGGGCCAGGCCGAGGTAGGCGGCGAGGAACAGGCCGGCCAGGGCCTCGCCGCGCCCGGCCGGGGCCGCCGTACCGGCCACATGCCCGATGGCGGACTTGAACAGCACCCCCGCTCCGGCCCCGGCGATGATCCCCGCGAGCAGAAACACGGGCAGGCTGGCGAGGTGCACACCGAACGCCAGGACGACCATGCCCACGGCCTGGGCGAGCAGCCCGGCGTACCAGCGCGTGCGGACCCCGAGCCGGCCCGTGCCCGTCTGGGCCGCCGCGGCAGCCGCGAACACCGCGAACACGATCAGTCCCGTCAGTGCCCGGGACGGGTGGTGCAGGGTCCCGCCGACGAAACCGGGGACCACGGAGGTGAACAGGCCGAACACGGCCATGGACGTGAATCCCGCCGCGCCGGCCGTAAGATACCCAGGCACTCCGTGAGTGGCCCCGACCCGCTGGGGGCGGTAGGCCGGCCTGACGTCGGGCCGACGGACGGTCTCGGGAGTCAATGCGATGGCGACCGCGCCGATCACCAGCAGAACGGCGAAGACCGCGTACGGCACCCGCAGCGGCGCTCCCAGGAACTGGGCGAGAACGCCCGAGACGACGGTGCCCAGGCCGAGCCCGCCGATGTTGGCGACGGTCGACACGACCTCGAACCGCCGGGTCGAGGAACCGGGCCTGTGAGCGCTGTGCAGTTCCTGCAGATACGCGGTGGCGGTCGCCGTCAGCATGCCGACGCCGAGGCCGGTGACCAGCCGGGCGACGATCAGTACCGGCAGCGACGGCGTGGCCAGGAACAACGCGGCAGCGAGCAGTTCGAGTGCCAGCGCCGACGTCATGACCTTCTTGCGGCCCAGCCAGTCCGAGACGTGTCCGGCGAGCAGCAGGCTGGTCAACACGCCGAGGGCGTAGACGGCGAAGACGACCGTGACCGTGAACGTGGAGAACCCGTCGTGCGCCTGGTACAGCGGGTACAGCGGAGTGGGAAGTGTGGAGAAGGCCATGGCCGTCACGAACACCGCCGCGACCATCCAGAATCCGACACCGTACCGGCCGGTAGCAAGCAGCTGCTCACCGGCCCGGTCCTTCCGGACAGATACACGGCCTGTACGCAGACCCGTGACCGACGTAAGCGACATCGGAAGCCCTCCGATCCTGTCGTTGGTTTCCGCCGGCGGCCGGACCACACGGTCCTTCATTCACCGCCTGTGATTACCAACGGAAGAGCTGAGTCGTTGTTTCCCATTCGCCGGAGATAGTCAAAGATGATGGTTATCTGTGCTGGAGATAGAAAAAGCTTGAGGGCTCCTCCGGTACGCCGAGCAGGACGTTCCGTCATGTGCCGGCGGGTCGGGCTGAACCGTGCCTTCGGCCTCGACGTCGGGCATGAACCACGACGAACTCGTCTGGACGGGAGTGCTGTTCAAGGGAGTCGATGTGCCGGTCACCACGGTGGTGCACGGTGCGCGCGGGATGGTGGTGAGGCTCATTGTCCGCCGTGACGCGGGCTCGTGTCCGGGTGTCGACAGGTGTGCATGACCGCTACGAGCGACGCTTGCAGAATCTTCCGCTGGCCGGGCACGCGGTACGGATTCTGCTCTTGGTGAGGCGCTTCACATGCGTTGACGGCGCTTGTCCTCAGTGCACATTCACTGAGCAGATACCAGGGTTGACCAGCCCGTACGCCCACGTCACGGATCGGCTCCGCGCGTTGCTGAACCGGATTCACGCAATGCCCGGCCCGCTCTGCGACACTCTCTCCCCTAGTTGGCCCGTCCGTCCAGTTCGCGCTCAGAGAGTCCGCCGGGTCCTGAGGCTGGGTCAGGCGTGAATCGGGAAGGCCGATTGGAAAGCCAGGCGAGGGGCAGCGTCGGCCCCAAGCCGAGTGAGCAGATCGTCGAGCGCGACGTACTCCTCCCAGGGCTCCCGCTGTGTCGCATCCGCCAGCGCCCTGATGATCCTGTCCTCAAGGCCGGAGACGCGCTTGTCCTTCCACACTTTGTCGGCTGCGCTGACCAGGAGGTCCTCCATCGTCACATCGGGGGCGTCCCAGCTGGCATGGGTGGCGGCGAACCGAGCCAGTGCGGGCGGGAAGCCGCGGCTCAGCAGCAGGTCACGACCGGCTTCCTCGTGCACCGAGCCGGGCCCGGCGAGCTCCTCCGGATGCAGGACCTTGCCCACGTCGTGGGTCGCCGCACCGAAGAGAACACCGTCGCGGTCCACGGCCAGATCCGGGTAGCGGTCCTGCACCCATTCCACCAACTGGACCGCAACGTCATGGACCGCACGCAAGTGCGCCGCCAGCCGAGGCGGGGCGCTCAGAGAACGCAGCAGTTCGGCCACCACGGGTGGCAGCGGCTGCAGACGGGGCTCGCCCGGGGCGTCCAGGGCTCGTGCCAAGAAGTCCGTAGGCGTCGCGGTCATCCCGCAGAGATTACTCCCACGGGGCATCCCGAGGGAGACCGCATCGGTGCTGAAGTCCTGGGCGAGCTCGGCTGCGTCGCGCCAGGGTCAGCGGTCCCGGACCCCCGCACCAACTGAACACGCGGGGAGGGCAACGGTGGCCTCAAGGCCTCCGGCAGGGCTTTGGTCCAGGCTGAGGGTGCCGTGGTGGAGGTGGGTCTGCTGGTCGACGAGAGCGAGGCCGAGTCCGGATCCGGGTGAGCGGGTTCGGGTGCCGCGGGTGAAGCGCTCCTTCATGGCGTGGCGCTGGTCGGGCGGGATACCGGGCCCGTCGTCGCTGATGGTGACGCACACCGTGTTGTCGGCGGTGTCGTGGGTGAGGCGGATGTCGACGGTGCCGTCGGGGTGGCCGTGGAGGGCGGCGTTGTCGAGGAGGTTGTCCACGGCCAGGCGCAGGCCGGCGGGCCAGCCGGTCACCGTCACAGGGGTGACGGCCGCCAGGCGGTAGGTGACGGCGGGGTGGCGGCGGGAGGCGTGTGCCACGGCTTCGTCGAGGAGTTCGCTGAGGTGGACGGGGGTGCGTTCGGGCAGGGCGTGGGCGTCGCCACGGGCCAGGGTCTGCAGTCCGGTCAGGAGAGCGGTGATACGGCTGTGCTCGATACGCATTGCTTCCAGGGCGCGGGTGCGCTGGTGGGCCGGGAGGTCGGGGTTGCGCTGGAGGGTTTCGATGGTCATGCCGAGGCTGGTGAGCGGGGTGCGCAGTTCGTGGCCGGCGTCGGCGGTGAAGCGGCGGGTGGCCTCCATGCTGGTGCGTAGCTGGTCGAGCATGGTGTTCAGGGCGCGGGAGAGGTCGGCGACCTCCTGCGGGCGGGTGGCGGCGGGAAGGGGCTTCGTGGTGTCGGCGCTGATGGCGAGCGCGCCGGCCCTCAGGCGTTGGAGGGGATGGAGGATGATCCGGGTGACGAGCCAGACGCCTGCGGCTGTGGTGAGGGCGGCGAAGAGGGTGACGGCGGCGACGATGGCGGTGTTGTCGGCGAGGCGGCGTTCGATGGGGTCGATGTCCTGGAGGACTTCGAGGCGGTCGCCTGCAGTGCCGAGTGGTTCGGTCAGGGAGCGCCAGGTCTGGCCGTCCGTCTCGAGGGTGGCGTAGCCGTCGCGGGTGGGCAGGGGCAGCGGGGTGGGCGGTGTCTCGCCGCGTTGGGCGATGACCTGTCCGTCGGAGATGAGGCGGACCAGGCTCTGGCTGCCGGCCAGCAGGCCGCCGTAGTCGTCCCCGCCCGTGTCCGTGCCGGTGCCGGTGTGGTCGCCCTGGTCGAGGAGCTTGTCGGCGTCCTCGCGGACCTTCGCCGCGCGGGCGGCGAGCTGGCGGTCGGCGTCGGTGCGGTCGCGGTGGTCGATCCGGGCGACGATGACCAGCCCGGCCAGCGCGACGACGACCGTCACCAACACGGCGACCGCGGCCGTGATCTGGGAGCGCAGGCTGCGCGGGGTGAGTTTCACGAGCCGGTGCGCAGGACGAATCCGATACCGCGGACCGTCTGCAGGATGCGGGGACGGCCGTCGGCTTCTAGCTTCTTGCGGAGGTAGCCGATGAACACGTCGACGACGTTGGTGTCGACATCCCAGGTGTAGCCCCAGACCTGCTCCAGGAGCTGGGAGCGGGAGAGGACCTGGCCGGGCCGGTGGGCGAGGGCATGCAGGAGGTCGAACTCGCGTGTGGTCAGCTGCAGCTCCCGCCCGGCCCGGGAGGCTGTACGCCGGGCGGGCTCGATCGTCACATCGCCGATGACCAGGGGCCGTGTGCGAGTGGACTCGTGCAGGCGCACCATGGCGTGCAGGCGGGCGGCGAGCTCTCCGATGGAGAACGGCTTGACGACGTAGTCGTCGGCGCCGGCGGCGAGCCCGGCGACCCGGTCGTCGACCTCGTCACGGGCGGAGAGCATGCACACCGGCAACGTCCGCCCCTGCGCCCGCAACGCGCGGACGACCTCGACGCCGGACAGGCCCGGCATCGTCACATCCAGCACGATCACCGACGGCGGCCGGCCGGCGACTTCCTCCAGCGCTCTGGCGCCGTCCTCGGCCGGCCGGACGGTGAAACCTTCCAGGCCCAGGCCCAGGGCCAGGGCCTCGCGTACGCCGGGGTCGTCGTCGACCACCAGCACCTCGGGCTTGCGGCCCGCTGTCATAGAGCACCTCGGTTCCCGCGCCGGCACCACCGGGAACGGGCGCCACTGCGTCTTCCCAGGATCGGTCGGAAACGACAAAGAAGTCTAAGAACCACGCGGCCCCGCCCGATCGCCGTCACCCCCGGCTCCCTCGCCATCCGTGCAGTTCAGAGGCTGCGTGTGTCGTTCCTGCCAGACGATGGTGCCGCGTGTTTCTTAGAGCGGCCACAAGAACCGTGGTCAGGGTGACGTGCATGCCCCGCCTCCGGGGCGCTGCCCGAATTCCGCGACGAAGGAAGCCCGCCGATGACCTTGTCCACCGTGCTGCCCCGCGGGCACCGCAAGCCGCCCGGCCGCCGCCGGGGCCGGCGCGGCTTCAGCCTGGCCGACCCGCTCGGCGCCCTCGCGATCCTCTCCGCGGTCGCGGTCGTCGCGCTGTGGGTGACGAACCAGGGCGGTCCGCTCAGCCTCACCACCCCGGACCGGGCCACGGGCTCCCTCGGCCTGCTCACCGGTCTGCTCGCCTCCGACCTGATGATCCTCCAGGTTGTCCTCCTGGCCCGGATCCCCTGGGTCGAACGCTCCTGGGGCCACGACCTGCTCACCCGCCGGCACCGTTGGATCGGCTTCGCCTCGTTCTGGCTGATGATCGCCCACGTCGTCCTGTTCGCCGTCGAACGCTCCGTGCGCGAGCCGGAGGCGATCCTGGGGGCACTGGTGCGGGTATTCGTCACCGACTCCTGGATGCTGTTCGCCACCGTCGGCACCATCCTGCTGATCATGGTGGTCGTCACCTCGATCCGCGCCGCCCGCCGCCGTCTGCGCTACGAGTCATGGCACCTGCTGCACCTGTACTCCTACGCCGGGATCGCCGCCACCTTCCCCCACACCTTCACCGACGGCGCCGACTTCCACGAGACCTGGACGCGCATCTACTGGTGGTCCCTGTACGGCTTCGCGTTCGCCGCCACCCTGCTCTACCGCCTCGCCCTGCCGGCCTGGCGCTCGCTCCACCACCGCCTGCGGGTGGAGTCCGTGGTCACCGAAGCCCCCGGAACCGTCTCCGTCACGCTCAAGGGCCATCGCCTGGACAAGATGAAGACCGCGTCCGGCCAGTTCTTCGTCTGGCGCTTCCTCGACGGCCCCGGCTGGTCACGCGGCAACCCGTACACCCTCTCCGCAGCCCCCACCCCCGACCGGCTCCGCATCACCATCAAGGCCGCCGGCGACGGCAGCGAACGCGCCGCCCGCCTCACCCCCGGCACCCGCGCCCTCATCGAAGGCCCCTACGGGACCCTCACCGCCCGCCGGCGCACCCAGCCCCGCATCCTCCTGATCGCCGCCGGAATCGGCATCACCCCCATGCGCGCCCTGCTCGAGGACACCCCCTACTCCCCCGGTCAGACCACGCTCATCTACCGCTACAGCGAAGAACAGCACGCCGTCTTCGCCGACGAACTCCGCCACATCGCCGCCCGCCGCGGAGTCGAGCTCATCTTCCTGCCGGGCCCCCGCCGCGCCGACACCTCCTGGCAGGCCGCAGGCCCCGCACACCCCGGCGACGACGCCCAGGTCCTCAAAAGCCTCGTCCCGGACATCGCCCACCGCGACATCTACGTCTGCGGCCCACCCACCTGGATCACCGCCGTCCGCAAGGCCGCACACGGCGCCGGCGCCCACCGCGACACCGTCCACACCGAAGAGTTCGCCTGGTAGTCGCACGCCCAGCCCACCCACGAACCAGGAGTACCCATGCGACGCATCACCATCTGGATCACCGCCACTCTCGCCGTGGCCGGCCTCCTCCTCGCCTTCCAGCTCAACCTCTCCGGCACCACCGGCAAGTCCGCGGACGACGGCAACCACACCGAACCCAACTCCACCGCACCTGCCAGCCCCGGCCAGGAGCAGGACCAGGCCAAGCCCGGCGACGACACCCCCGGAGACGGCGAACACGTCGGCAAACCCGGCGAAAACAAATAGCCCTCGCACCCGCCACCCTGAACGCCGGGCCGCCTCCCCCGACCCGCACCCGCACCCTCGGCAAGGGTGCGCCCGGCCGCTGGAGGCTCTGCACACCCGGCGCGCGGGTCGTACGGCACGGGGGCAACCACCGCTACGCGGCCTGTATCGGGCCGCGCACCGGCCGGCGGCTCACCGCCACCTCCTACTGGGAGTCGACGGCAGCGCCTATCTGGTGAAGATGCCGGAGAACCCGGCCGGTCATGGTTTCGATCTGGCCCGCACGACGGTGATCCACCAGATCACGGAGAGCGAGTGGCCGACAATGTCCGCAGGCACGGTCCAGGCCGGCCGGGGGCAGCCCGGCCAACTCCTCGGTCAAACCGCCGGGATGTGCCAACCGAGACGCCGCTGAAGGCAGGATCGGACGAGGTCGCACGAGCCCACTTCTTGGTCACACTCGAAGAACCCGTGCGGCCGTCCGCACCTCACGACCCGTGATCGTGCTCATGCTTGGCGGGCAGGACGAAAGGGTTCGTCCAGGAACGCCGAAACCGCCTCGGTGAACGCCCCCGGCGCAGCGTGGTGGATCAGGTGTCCGACCGGGATGGTGACCACGCGCCCGCCAGGGATACGGCGGGCGAGCTCGGCAACACCGTCCTGGGGAACATGACTTTGCGGGCCGCCGGCGAGCACGAGGGTCTCGGCGGTGATCTGGCCGAGCCGCTCCAGCCACCTGGGATCGGGCTGGTCGAGCTGCCGCCTGACGGCCAGAACCATCTCCCAATCGAAGGTCAGGGCGCCGTCCGGCCTGGCCGGCGGGCTCGGCTTCCGGGGACGGAGAACCGGCACATCCTCCAGGACGAGCCGGCGTACCCGCTGCGGATGGTCCTCCGCGAGCAGGTAGGCCACGATCCCGCCCATGGAGTGCCCCATCAGATCCACTGATCCGAATCCCAGCGCGTCCAGGAACCGGAGCACATCGGCCTGCATGAGTTCGAGTGAGTAATCACCCGGCCAGTCGCTTCGACCGTGACCGCGAAGATCGAGGGCATACGCGCGTCGGCTCCGGGCGAGGGCGGGCACAACCGCCTCCCAGTCGGTGGCATTCTCGCCCAGAGCGGGCAACAGGACGAGCGGCGGAGCATCCGGCGGACCCGACACCTGATAAGCCAGCCGGACCTCGCCAACGTCGACCGAGCGTTGGTCAACCATGTCCGGAGGATATGCGGACGGGTCCTGCCCCGGATTGGCGTTCACCAGCAGCCGAACCACCATCCCCGGTCAGCGGCTCGGGTCCTCAGCCACACGGTTCTGACCCTGATCTCCAGTAGCCGACAACACCGTCAGTGCAGAGAAGCACCCTGCACACCAAGGGCGAGGTCGGCGACGCGCTGATCGCCCAGGAGATCGGCGGCCGACCGCTCCGTCAGGTGATGGGATTCAACGCCGGCACGGGGGCGAAAGCGGTGCGAGGTGTTTGAGGTGCGGGCATTGAACTCGTACAGAGCCGAGACGTACATCCGTCAGTAGTCGGTGAGATCCACGGTCACATCGCAGTGCGGGTCGTCGGAGGGCTGGTGCAGATGCTCGTTCGCCAGGAACGCGGGGGACATCAGGGAGCCGAGCAGGCCGGGCCCCGTACGGCTGATCAGTACGTCCACTCCGTACGTGCGGTCCCGTTCGGGCGAGCGGAAGTAGAGGCGCATGTTGTCGTCACCGGTGATGACCGCGCCGACGAACAGCGGCTTCCACGACACATGCGTGGTGACGAAGGACCGGACGACATCGAGGAGACGGCTGGTCGCCGCCTGCTCGGTCTCCGGATCGGGAGAGTTCACAGCTTGGCCTGTGCCGGACACTTGTTTCCCTGCTGGTTGCGGCAGTACCCCGTGCTGACGCCGGCCTTCTGACCGGGACCGGCATCCTAGTTCCCGCCTGTGGTCCTTCGTGTGCACCGCACGACGACAGTGACCTTCACCTGTCACGGCGTCGGCAGGCCCGTCTCGAACCGGCCGTGCAGGGCCGCGTAGAGAGTGGAGCGCTTCTTCATGTTGTGACGGCCCGTGAAGTCCTTCCAGCCCGGCTCCGAGTTCCCGTATCGGGTGACGATGGGTCCGCCCTCCGGGCCGATCGGGCACACATTCCGCGAGGGCGATCAACGGGGTTGTGTCTCGGTGCCACAGCGTCATCTGGGACCGTGGTGCGGTGTGACGTCCCGCTACCGGGCCGGAGTTCCCGCAGGTGGTCACGCCGTGGACGACGGCGGCCCAGTCCTTCTGGAGTGCGGGCAAATCCTCGGTGTCTTGGCCGGAGGTAGTCGCTGACCGTCTGGTGGCCACCTCGGTAGCCCATGTGCGGGAGTTCGGCGTGCAGGCAGGCGGATCGCGTTGGTGACTCCGTCTGCCCAGCGTTTGTCCAGGCGGGGCTTGTAGGGGCCGAGTTGGCTGGGCCGGGGCTGCCGCCGTCCACTCAGCGACTGATCCGGAACCGCGGCGCGGGCGGTGCGGCGGACGGTGGTGCCCCCCATGTGCAGCTCCCGGGCAATCTCGCGGATGCCATGTCCCTGGGCCGGCAGACCTGTGCGAGGACCTTTGGCGTAAGAACCGGCCCGGTCGCGGCAGATGATCTCGGATCCGGGATGCTCCCGCAGCCATGCGGCCAGGGTCGCGGTATCGCAGCCGGGAAGCAGGTCAAGCGGCCGGCCTGTCTCGCAGACAAAGGCCACAACCAGACGCCGGGTCGACGTGCTCTTCGCGTTGTTCATCTGACGCGCTCACCCCTGGGCGGATCAGGATTGACGTCGCTCGGGAAGACCATGCTCCGCCGCCTCGACGATCTGGGCGCGCAGCTGGGCGCAGTCGGCCATCTCGCGCGCGTACAGATCGGGGTTCAGGTCGGCGAGCGGGGCGAGGCTCTCCTCGGAAGCCGCCACCTCGCGCAGCGCCTTGTCGAAGGCGCCGGTCCAGGGGAGGGTGTCCGCGAGATTGTAGTGACAGGTCGCGACGGCGAGTGCGTACTGGTCGGGCTCGACGTGCGGCTCCACCTGCCGGGTCAGCTCCAGCACCTCGTACATATGGGGCAGCGCCTCGCGCTGATGGCCCATCCGGGAGAGCGTAACGGCGTACTGGGCGAGGGTGCTGGCCAAGGCTGACCGGTCGGTGGGCAGGCCGTACACGTCGAGAACCACCTGCCGGATGGCGACCGCCTGACCGAACAGGCCCTCCGCGTTGTTCATCTGCCCGGTCTCCAGGCATTCCCGGGCCTGGGCTTCGAGCTGAGCCGCCACGCTGTCGCCGTGCTGCTCGGGGTCACGGCGGACCAGGAGGCGGCGGACAATCATCACCCGGCGGATCGTGGCGCGCGCCGAGCGGCGCCGGCCGAGAGCGAAGTAGAGGTCGGCGGCGACGGACAGCATGGCCGCGTACTCGCCAAGGCGGTCGCCCGGGAGGTGCTTGATCTCGCGGTCGTAGTGGCGGACGGCCCGGTCGACGAGTCGCTTGGCCCTGCGTAGGTCACCCTGGTGGTCGGGGTTCCCCCGGGCGAGGTCGACCAGGTTCTCGGCGAGCATGATCTGGGCCTGGGCCTCCACCGTGGGGCGGGAAATCTTGCGGCGGACGAGTTCGGACCCGACCTTCAGGCACTCCTCGGCGGCATCCCGCGCCTCGTCGAGCCGACGCAGTTCCGTCAGGACGGACCCATGCTGGAGGAGGGAGCTCCAGAACAGCTCGTTCGGGGCGCCGTCGTCCGCCGCGAGGCTCCGTCGGATGGCGAGCCCGCGGCGGATCGGCTCCAGCGCCTCTTCGGGTCTGTCCATGGAGACGAGCGTCCCGCCGATGTTGTTGAGGACGATCGCCAGGGCGCCTGCCGCCACCGGGGTAGCCAGGCTCTCCGGCCGGTCGACCACGGCGAGCGCGTCGCGCAGGACGGCGAGCGCCTCCTCGAACCGGTCCAGCAGACGCAGGCGGTTGGCACGGCCGACGAGGCTGCCTACGGCGTCGTGGCCGAGGGCGTCGGGCCGCTCGTCGGCCATCTGTCGCAGGGTCTGCGCGGTGGGTTCGGACAGTGTCTCGGCGGCGGCACGGAACTCGCCTTTGCGATTGAGGGTGTTCGCGAGTTCCGCCTCGGCGTCCGCGAGACGTTCGAGTACGACGGGATCGCCGCTGTCTGCAAGGGAGTTGAGGAGAGCGATGCGTTGCTCCTGGAGGGGGCGCGCTGCATCCTCGTCGCGGTCGGCCACGAGAACACGGGCACGCTCGCCGAGAATCTCGGCCCGGGCGGGCGCCTGGTCGGCGGGGGTGAGCGTGACGACGAGGGCGGCGGCCCTGTCCAGCGCGGCCCGGGCCTCGTCGAACTCGGCGGTCCAGCGGTGCGAGCGGGCCATGGTCAAGAGCGCGGTGAACCGTGCGGCGGGGGTGGCTTCGGCCTCGCCGGAGTCGTACAGCCGCAGCGCCTCGTCACATCGGCGTACGGCCGCCCAGTGGTCCCCGGCGGCCTGGCGCCACCCCGCCTCGTGCACGAGCGCGGCAGCCCTCAGAGCCGGCGGAAGCCCCTGCGCGGCCGTGGCGGCGGTACGCGTGGCCCACCCGGCGAGCACCCGGCTGCGCCCCGCACCCAGCCGGTCGAGCAGTTCCAGCAACAGCTCGGGGTCGGTGTCGGGTGCGTCGGTGAGCCGGTGCAGGGCGTCGAGGAGGGGCTCGGGGGATTCGGTGAGGGTGGCGGCCTCCATGACGGCACCGGCGAGGGCCGGTTCACGAGCGAGGGCTTCGTCCAGGGCGCGGGCGACGGGGCTCCAGTGGCGGGGAAGCCCGGTCACGCGGGAGAGCGTGACCAAGGCGGCGAGGAGTGTGGGGGCGGCGGAGGGCGGCGGCGGGGTCTCGGCCGGTGTCGGCTGTTCGGTGCGGGTGGGAGGCGACCCCGGATTTCCTGCCGCCGTCGGCCGTTCCGGGTGGCCGTCCGCTGACGCGGTACGGCGCTCCGGGCCCGGCGGGGCGGATCGCGACTCGGGGTTCCCGGCGGGCGCCGGTTCCTCGACTCGGGACCGCCACAGCGCCGCCCCTGCCCCCGCCAACGTCAGCAGGGGCAACGTCACCAGATCCGTGTCCGCCCGCGTCCGGTCCCCCACGTGGTACTCCCCCAGGCGGTCCGGCTGGAGGGCGCCCCAGCAGCTGTCGCCCGGGACGGGGTACATCTCGGCCAGCCAGGACGTGCCCTGGTCCACGGTCGGGGCGTCCGCCGTGCGGAAGCCGGGTGAGGAGCGCAACAGTGGGGCGGCCAGGGCGGTTTCGGCGCCCGCGGTGAGGACTGCGGTGCCGACCGCGTCGGCCAGGGATACGGGGCCCGCCGCCGCCAGTCGGGGACGGCCGGCGGCGCTGTCCTCCCAGTACGCGCGCTCGTGCAGGAGGAGTTGTTCCTCGACCCGCAGGCCGGTGTCGGCCGGGCGGGTCGCGGGGTGTGTGGCGAGGAGGTCGGTGAGCGCGGTCATGTGCAGGGTGAGGGCGGAGCCGTACTCGGGGGCGCTCACATCGCGCGGGGCGACGAGGGCGACGCGTCCCGTCCAGTCACCGGTGGCGTCCCTGAGCGCCCTGGGCAGTGCCTCGGGGAGGCGCCGGGCGAGGTCGGTGAGGGCGTCGCGGTAGTGCGCGTCGCGGTCCGGTAACTCCGTCAGCGGAGGCAGTTCGTGGTGCAGGGCGTCGTAGGTCAGGTTTCTGGTCTCGCGTGTGCGGGTCCTGAGCTGGTCCCACCAGCCGCCCGTGCTGTCGCCCATCGCCCGCGCGGTGAGCAGCAGCCGTACCGGAGGGCGGCCGTCGGGCCGTCGGTCCAGCACCGTGAGCAGGGCGGTCAGCTGGGCGATCCGCAGCTCGGCGTAGTCGGCGACCAGCATCAGTGGGCGGTCCACCTCGGCGAGGACGCCGAGGTCCTCGGCCGGGCCTCGCTCGTCCAGCCAACCGCAGACCCATCCGTGCCGGTCGCGCAGTCGCGTGCACAGTTCGCGGGCGAGCCGGGATTTGCCCGCACCGCCGGGCCCGGTGAGGACGGCGAGCCGTACGCCGTCACCGTCGCACCAGTGGTCGATCAGCTCCCCGAGCAGGTGCTCGCGGCCGTGGAAGCGGACCACCTCGGCGCGCTGGTCCAGCAGCGTCGCCGGGGAGCGGACCCGCCAGTCCGCGGCGGGCGCGACAAGGCTCTGAAGGTCGACCGGCTCCCACACGGGCGCGGCGGCGGTGTGCCGGCCGACCAGGTCCGTGAACTGCGGGTCGGCCAGCAGCGCGTACGCCGGTACGGCCTCCCAGCGCGGCAGCCCCCAGCCGCTGACGTCGGTCACGACGACGCCGGTCAGCAGTGCGCCGCCGAAAAGGGCCGCGCCGGACTGACCGCTCCACGGGGAGGGTGCGCGTCGGGCGGGGTCCGCGGGCGGCGCGCTGGCGAGTTCCACGGTGTAGCGGTGGGACAGGGCGCCGGTGCCGGGGGCGAGGACGGCGCGCGGCTGCTGAAGGTCGAGGCCGCCTTCGGCCCGGCGCCCGGCCTCGGGGTAGCCGGCGACGTCGCAGGGCTGGTGCCGGGCGGTGACGAGCCGCCCCCAGCGGACCGGCGCGACCTGCTCGTGGACGTCTGTCTCGGCGAGGAGCAGGGCCGCGTCGACGTGAGTGGCGCCGCGCCAGACGACGGTGCAGGGTACGGGGCGTCCGCCGGGTACCTGTACGTCGCAGGTGGCCCGCCCGTCCAGGACGTGACGGGCCGTCAATACCAGTCTGGTTCCCAGCAGATAGCCGGTTCCGTTACCGCCGTATTGCTGCTCCGCACCCGGCAGCAGGACCGCGACGATTCGACTCAGTTCCATCTGTGCCCCCGTTCACCGCCGTACACCCACAGTGAGTTACCGGATCAGGCCGCCTCCACCGGCCAGACCGCTCGTTGGCGCATCGCTGTTGCCGATGCGGATGCCCGCACCGTCCTGGTCCACCGCGCGCAGCGTGAACGCCAGCTTGTGGGCGGTGGTTTCGGACCTCACGGCCCCCGCCTCCCCGGACACGACCCACGCCTTGATGGCCCCCTTCCCGCTCTGCTCCCGGCGCAGCTCGACCATGAACTCCAGTGAAATATCACCGAGTTCGAAGCGCACACCGGAGTCCGCGGCGCGATCGCGGGCGGCGGTCAGTTCGGCGCGAAGGTAGTCGATGGCTTCGCCCACGGTGATGTCGTTCATGGGGCCACCGTAGCGACGTACCGAGGCGGCGTCCCCGCGACGGCGGTAGCGGTCAGCCGGATAGGTCGACCAGTGTGGGCACCAGATGCCGCTGCACATGACGGACGTACTCCCCTACGCGCTCCCACCCGTCCTCCTCCCCCACCAGGCGGGTCCGCAGTCCCCAGGCCTCGGGCAGTTCGTGCTCCTTGATCCACAGCATGTAGCGGCACACCGTCTCGCGCCGGTCGCCGATCATCTCCAGCCGGCGGGCGAGGGCGCCGTCGCGGCGGGCGCGGGCGAGCGCGGCGAACATGTCCACGACGGCGTAGTAGCTGAGCACGGCCTCGGTCGCCCGGTTCATACAGGCCAGCACCACTCCGGCCTCGTACCGCGCCTGTTCTTCCAGCCGTCGGGTCCGGCCGAACCGGCTCGGCCGCCCGTGATGGAAGTGGCGCCGGATGTTGTCGAAGTCGGGTACGAAGGGGCCGTCGTCGCCGGCCCTCAGGATGAGGGCGTTCATGGTGTGGACATACGCCGCGCAGTCCGCCTGCGTCTCCAGGCGTACCTCCCGGGACAGCCCTGCGGTGAACGGCACCAGGGGCGGGTCGGCCCCGTTGCCGAGCCTGCCCTGGAGGATCGGGGTGAGCTCGCGGGCGATGAGGAAGAGTGTGCACGCGTCGAAGACCAAGTAGGGGTCTCCAGGGCCGTAGCTGCTCTCGTCCTCCGGCATGGCCATCGGGATGAGCGGCCGGGGCGGGAGCAGGGTGGCGGCGCGCGAGGGTCGCCAGAAGCGCAAATACGAGGCGACGGTGGCGTCGACGTCGGCCCAGGTGCGCTCGCGGTCGGAGGTGAAGGGGTCGAGACCGGCACCGTCGGATGCCTCTCCCCCTCGGACGGCGAAGAGGGTGGGCAGGGCCCAGGAGATGTTGGCCATCAACTCACTGGTCTGCGGCGGCAGTGCGATGACGAAGCCCTGCCGACCGTCGGCGAGGGGGCAGGCCAGCACCCGGGACTCCGGGTCGGTGGACGGCTGGACGAAGACCTCGACGGTGGAGGCCATCAGTCGGACCTCGTCCAGGTCGGGGATGCGCAGGTCGCGCACGCGGTGATCGCCGTCGTCGGTACGGGAGAAGGCGTGGGCGAGCAGGAGCAGGTCGAGCAGCCTGCGTGGCTTGCTCGACACGTCGGCCAGCCTCTTCGGGTTGTCGAGCATGGCCCCGGTGGGGTCGGCTCCGCTGACGAAGTCCGGGTCGGTGAAGACACGGGCGAGCCGGGTGGCCTCGGCGGCCAGCTCGGCGCTCTGGTGGTCGCGGAAGATGGTGCTGGCCGGGTAAGGGAGGGGCACCGGGTCCGGCGCCCCCTGTGCCAGCAGGCCGTTCAGCGCGGAGCGCAGGGCTCCGGCGTCCCGTACGGGCACGTCGCGGCGCGGCTTGCGGATCACGATCTGCCCGTGCTCGATGCGGGGGTCCGACCGCACGACGACATCGGTCGGCCCTGCGAGGCGTACGGCGATTCCGTACCGGAAGAAGTGACGGAGCGAGGCGACGGCGTCCGCGAGGGCGGCGGCGGTGGCCGTGCCGGTGAGGACGTCATCGCCGGGGACGCTGGCGCCCGGCGGGCGTAAGTCCGCGTACGCGACACCGGCTCGGCTCAACACATCTCTCGCGGCGCCCTTCTCCTCGCGATCCGACGCGGCGAAGAGATGGAAGACCACCTGTGCCCCGGTGTCGGCGCCGATAGCCGTCGATGCCGTCGCTTCCCCCATACCTCGACAGCATGACGGCAGGCGGAGGGACGAATCAACCGATCTGAGGAACATGGGGAGCGAGCGGGCGAACGTCAGCTGGTACCCCTGTCAGGGCTGAGGACGGCCGAGCGGCTGATGGACGACACCTTCGACACCTTCGACGCCTTCGACGCCTTGGACGAGCAGCCCGGCACCGTCGCGGGCACCGACGCGACCGCGCTGACCGCGCCGGGCCTCGACGCCCCGCAGGCCGCCGAGGCCACCCGGCTCCCTGACCCGACCCGCCCCCGTTTCCCTTGACCAATGGACAGGGGTCCCCGAACAACGCCAAGGCCTGCTACCCCGAGGTACTCGCCGCCCAGCGCAAGGAACGTGCCCGCATCCGCGGCGGGAAGGGCATCCGACGGGACGGACGCCCTCGCGCAGTTACAGCCTCGACCTCGGCTTGTGGGCCCCCGCGTCACCTTCGCCAGAACAGGTGGTGCCTCACGCCGCTCGGGCTGGGCACGACCTCCAGGTGGAACCGGTCGAGCAGCTCGTCGGGGGATTCCCAAAGCCGTAGTCCGGACCCGAGCTGCACCGGCGAGACCGCCACATGCATGGTGTCGACGAGGTCGGCGTCAAGGAACTGCCGGACGGTGGTGACCCCGCCGCCGAGTCGGACGTCCTTACCCTGTGCCGCTTCCCGCGCCCGCGCGAGGACCGCGGCCGGGTCGCCGTCCACGAAGTGGAACGTGGTGTCGGAGAGCGTGAACGACGGACGCTTGTGGTGGGTCATGACGAACACCGGCGTACGGAACGGGGGCTCCTCTCCCCACCAGCCGCACCACTCATGGTCCTGCCAGGGCCCACGCTGGGGCCCGAACTTGTTGCGGCCCATGATCTCGGCACCGATGTTGCGTGCGAAGTCCCGCGTGAAGTAGTCGTCCAGGCCCCGGCTCCCGCCGGGATCCGTGCGCATGGGCCAGCTCGCCGTGGCTCCGGCCCAGGCGAACAGCTTCTCAGGATGGTCGTAGCCGAACGGCCGCTCGAGACTCTGGTGCTCACCGGCACCGATTCCGTCGCTCGAGACGATGAAGTTCATGACTCTCAGTAGTTGATCCATGTGTTTCCTCTTCAGGCCCTGTCGCGTCATCGTGCGGCGAGGCGCCGCACATCCTGATGTCGAACGGAAGGTGGCCGGATCGACAGCGGCCCGCAACTTTTTCCAGGGCGCGTGAGCAAGCGGTCCCGTCGGCGGTGCAGCCGTAACGGAAGCGGACGCGGCGGACCGTCCCGGTCAGAGCACCGGACCACCCCACGACACCCCTTTGCGCGCTTTACCCGATTCAACCCGCCGGGTCAAGTCACGACCCCTCGGAACGTGACCGTGCGGCGTCCGCGGGGCCTACTTGAAGTGCGGGCCTCACCGGAAAAGAAATCCGGAAAACAAACGGGGCAGGACGGCAGGACGGAAATCCTCACAGAGGGTCCCCTCTTTCACCGAAACCGCGAACCGTCCCGGTACGGCCTGTCCGTTAAAAGCGGTCCACCGGTCATCGTCCGGGATTTCCGGGGCAGACAGAAGCTCCCCCTGTATCGATAGGAGAGAAATCATGACCCGTACTTTTCACACCAGCAGCGACGTCCGTTCCAAGCGCCGGGGCTTCCGCCTCGCGACACTCGCCGCCTCGGCTGCGGTCATCACCGGGGGCATCGCCCTTCCCGCGTCCGCCGCGACGGCCGCCCCGATGCATACCGCGCAGGTCGTGAGCTTCGTCCACGGCGGCGGCGCCGGCGGCGACGGAGGTGCCGGAGGCGGCGGCTTCATCGGCGGCGGCGGGGGCTCCGGCGGCTCCGGTGGCGGCAGCGTCCTGGGCACCGGCGGTGACGGAGGCAAGGGCGGAAAGGGCGGCAACGGCGTCCTGTCCGGCGGTGGCGGCGGTGGCGGCGGCGGTGGCGGTGACGGCGTCGTCGGCGGCAACGGCGGTGGCGGTGGCGACGGTGGCACCGGCCTGTTCGGCGGCAGCGCCGGCTCCGGCGGCTCCGGCGGCGACGGCATCCTCAAGGGCGGCAACGGCGGCAAGGGCGGCAACGGCGGCTTCGGTGTCTTCCAGGGCGGCAGCGGCGGCAAGGGCGGCGCGGGCGGGCTCGGCGTCCTCTTCGGCGGCCTGGGCGGTGCCGGTGGTGCCGGCGGCGGCAGCATCTTCTGACCGTCTCACCCCGGTGGGGGACGGAGGCCCGCGCGGCCTCCGCCCCCATCCCCCGGCCCCCGCACCGACCAGTGCGCGTAGTCAGGCGGCCGGTGCAGCACCCGCAGAACCACAACCTCGATCAAGGAAAACGGAGACCTCCCATGTCCATAACTCGCTGGCAGCGTCCGCTCGTCCTGGCGGTGGCCTCGGTGGCCCTCGCCACTGGCACCGCGTACGCCGCCCAGGCAGCGCCGGGTGTCACCACAGGCACCAGCCAGACGGCCCCGGCCGACCTGTCCCTCTGTGGCCACGGCGGGGAGGGCGGAAAGGGCGGGGAAGGCGGAAAGGGCGGTGCGCCCGGTCAGCCGGGAGAGCCCGGCAAGCCCGGCCGACTCGGCTGCTTCCCTTCCGGCGACCTCCCCGACAAGCCGAAGTCCGATCTCACGGGCACGGACAAGATACGGATCATGCTGACCGTGGAATCCGGGCAGGCGACGAAGGCCGATGTCATCAAGAAGTACAAGATCTCCGAGAAGGAGTTCGACACCTGGGACAAGCAGTTCCGCGACGGGGACTGGGCCGCGCTGACGGCACTGAATTCCCTCTTCGGCTCGTGAGGAACCCTCCCTGCGCCCCGGCCCGATGCGGGCCGGGGCGTTTCTGTCAAGCCCCGAATTCCCGGACCGTGACGCCGAGACCCGTGACCGGGTTTATTTGATACAGCAGAAACCGCAGTACGGGAAATAACTCTCTGGAAAGAGGAATGCCATGCGTATGCGTTCTTGGAAGGTCCGTCTCGGTCTCACGGTCTCGACCGCCCTGACCGCCGCCATCGCGGTCGGCGCGCCGGCCGCGATGGCGGCACCGGCGCCGCAGAGCCATACGGCCACGGCAGCCGTCCAGCAGCTTGCCGCTGACAGCACCCGGCCGGACGGCGGCAACGGCCAGTTCGGCAGCGGCCGCCTGGGGCCCATCAAGGCCGGCGACGGCAGTGTGCGGATCGGCGACCGGGTGTGTGCGGGCAATTGCAACGCAACCGCCAACGGCAGCAACGGCGGCCAGGGCGGGATCTGCGCCGGACTCTGCAACGGCAGCGCCAACGGAGGCACCGGTACGACCGGCGCGCCGGGCCGCCAGGGCGGCACCGGCGGCGCGGGCGGGATCTGCGCCGGGATCTGCGCCGGCAGTGCCAACGGCGGCACAGGCGGTACCGGCGGAGACGCGGTGGGCACCGGCGACGGCGGCCGCGGCGGCACAGGAGGTCGCGGCGGGATCTGCCTGGGGCTCGGCTGCGGAAGCGGCGGCACGGGAGGCACCGGCGGCACAGGCGGCACCGGCTGATGGACGATGCCCTCACAGACGAAACGGGCCGCGACCGCCCCCAACCCTGGAGCAGACCCGCATGCCCTTTCCCGCAGGCAAGGACTCACCGAGCAGGCCGCCACGGGAGTGACCGACCCGGCATGCCGGACCCTGAGGCTGCCCACGACCCGGTCCCTACCTCCCGGCACCGGAGGCCACGACCTGCCGGTCATCGGCACAGCTCGCACCGCAGAACTGACGTCGCAGATCCCCACGGCAGGGAGCTGAGCGCTCCTCCCAACAGTGCCGGGATAAGGTGCACCCGTGGAACGGATCTTGGTGATGGGCGTCACCGGCGCGGGCAAATCCACCCTCGCGCAAACCCTGAGCAGCCGTCTGCGCGTGCCCTACCACGAAATGGACGCCCTCTACTTCAACGGCCCCAGCTGGGCCACCAACAGCAAACTGACCGAAGACGTATCAAAGCTCATCGCCGCACCTCGCTGGATCATCGACTCCCTCGGCTATCCCGAAGTCCGTGACCTGCTGTGGGACCGCGCCGACACCGTGATCTGGCTCGACTACCCCAAACACGTCGTCATGCCCCGCGTTCTGCGCCGGTCCCTCCGCCGTACCGTCACCCGCGAGGTCCTCTTCGGCGGCAACAGGGAAACCTGGACCGGCTGGCTGCACCGCGAACACCCGGCATGGTGGGCCTGGACGCAGCACGGACCCCGCCACCGCGAAATCGAGCACCGTCTCCGCGATCCCCGTTTCGCCCCGCTCCACACACTCCATTTCCGCCGCCCCCATCACACGACGGCCTGGCTGACAACCCTCTGACCCGGGGAGCCAGACACCCGGCCCCGCATCGCCGACGGACTGACGCTCTGCCGACCTGGAGGCCGAACAGGTGGTCGTCGTCCTCCCGGACCGACGCCTACTCCACCAGCATCCACGGAGCAGCCCCGGACGCCCACGAGATCGCCAACCGTTGGCACCTACTGGTCAGCCTCGCCACAACTTGCCATCAACACCGTTCCTGCCTGCGTAAACAGGCCGACGCCGAACGGACATCGCCGAGACGGTCCCCTTCCTGACATCACCGGTGGCCGCCCATGTCAACTGCGCCGTCCTCGATGTCGACGGAGGCGGGGCCAAGCCCGTGATCTCCGGGTGACATTCCGGAGAGACGGCGGACAGAAGCACTGTTCGGGCACGCACTGGCCGGCGACGACGAAGAAGCATGTGGTGTACGAGTCGCGTCTGGAACTCGCGCGGCTGCTGTTCGCCGCCTTCGCCCCCCTTGGGACACAGCATCGCGGACCGGCCCCGTTCGTGCTGAAGGCCGCGGTCGGAGGAAAGATCCGTAGGCCGCTTCAGGAGGGTTGGCGGACTTCGGCGACGATGGTGTAGAGCTCGATGATGACGCCGTCCTTGCAGTGGGCGATGTCCATTCCGGTCGCGACGGGCGGTTGGCCGGCCGGACCGTACTGGAAGCCGAGGTGACCGAGGTCGTCGTTGACGGAGACGGGGCCGTCGGGGCGGAAGACCCAGTCCGGGGTCTGCGCACGCAGCTCTGTGGCGCGCTCGGCGAGAGCCTCGCGGCCTCGGACGACGCCGTCGGGTTCGTGCCACACGACGTCCTCGGCGTAGGTCTGGGAGATGGCCGCGCTGCGGCGCTCGGGATCCGGCTCGTTGAAGACGTCGAGGAGGTTGCGGCGCATCAGGTCGGCGACGGTGTTGCTCATGGGCGGTCCTTCGGGTCGCGCGGGCCGGGATCATCGGTCGGGCGTTCTGACAGCGGGCCAGGAAATGCCTTGTCGACGCTGGTTGCGAGGCTTCGCTGAGCAGCACGATAGCGATCTCATTGGCCTCCGCCCGCGCGGCTCGGGGATCTGATGAGTGACCCGACCCGGACGATCGTCGATCAGGCGCAGTACCCGCTCTGGCTGACGTACCGCCTGAACCGACGCGACGACTGGCACTCCCCCGTCCACTGGGGCAAGCCTGGTCGCTTCGAACAGCGCACCCCGATCACCCTGGAGGCCCAAGGCGGTTCAGCCGGCGGCCGTGGAGACGAGTTGCGGTACGAAGGCCGATACGTCGACCGTGCCGAGGCCCGAAGCCATGTCGTAGCCCTTGACCGCCTGGTACCCGTCCGGGCCGTTGTTGCCGATGGTGATGTCGACGATGCCGCCGGCGGGAACGGACTCCAGCCGGTACATCGCGCCGTGGAGGGCGCCGAGCCGGGTGCCCGCCTTCTGGTCGGCGAGCGCGATCACCGCCGCGAACATGGGGGCCGCCTCACTGGTGCCGCCGGCCGGCAGCCAGCCCGCGCCCGCCGGCAGGAAGCCCTGGTAGACCAGGGTGCCGCCGGAGGCCGAACCGTCCATGCAGATATCGGGTGTGCCGCGCCGGCCGCCGACCCGGTCCCCGACGCCGTCCTGGTAGGCGGGACGGGGGAAGGTCTGGGAGGGGCCGCCGCCGGTCGCGCCGAAACGGTCGTTCCAGACGGTGTCCGGGCCGGTCCGTCGGCCCCGGTCGTCGAGGTGGAGCCGGGACGCACCGAGGGAGAGGACGCTGGGGTCGGACGCGGGCCAGGACACCGACCTGACCCGTTGGCCGTGCGGACCGACCGGCGGAGCGGCACCGGAATCACCCGCACTGGCGACCAGCGTGACGCCGCCGGCCACGACCCGGGCCAGCAGTCCGCTGAACCGCGTGAGATCCCGGGCAGGCAGGCCGGTGTTTCCGGCCGCCGAGTACTCCTCGACACCGAAACTGATCGAGATCGCATCCGGATGATGCCGCGTCACACTCTCGGCGATGCCGTCGAGGATCAGTTCGGCACCCAACAATGCGCCCTCGGTGGCCTGCCCGACCGTCTCCCCGGTGGGAGCGGCAGAAGGACCGGGACGGTAGACAGCCGCGGGCAGCCCGATCTGGGTGACGACGATCTTCGCGTCGGGAGCGACCATGTGGACCATCTGCACGTCCAGGGTGGCCTCCATGGCGGTGTCGGCCATCTGGGAGTTCTCCGGGTCGAACGGGGCGATGTGCCCGGCCGGGTCGTAGCGGTCGACCGTCAGATCGGGAGCCGGCAGCTTCATCGCCCGGCTGAAGACCTGCAGATCCTTCCCGAGCGTGTCCGGAACCACCTGCTCATAGACGACGACCGTACGGCCCTTGCCGGTCAGCCCCGAGGAGTTGAGCTTGTCGATGCCGTAGGCCGTACGGATCAGATCGGGCGTGTAGCAGGGCGAACCGAGCACTTTGCGGCACTCGGCGACCATCGGCACCCGTGGGAAGGGATGCGCGGTCGCGGACGGGGAGGCGCTCGCCGGGGCCGCCCGCCGGAGCGTCTCGGCACTGCTGCCGCCGTTGCCCGCGCAGCCAACGGCGCTCAGCGCGACAAGGGCCGCGCAGGCAGCGGCCCTGAGACCCGGGCCGTTGGTGATCGTCACGGATTGTGCCTCCCCGTCAGCCGAGTTTGCGACGCAGTTGCAGGACGTAGAGCAGCAGGAGCGACGGCGCGACCAGGACCGCCGCCACGCAGGAGACGACGAACAACTGCCACAAGGTGGCCGACGGGGACGCCGCCTCATGGATGGTCAGATGGGTGCCCAGGAGGTAGGGATACTGCGCCACCCCCCAGCCCGCCACGACCGCGGCGATCGCGACGGCCGCAAGAGTACGGACTACGGGCGAGCTGCCCCTGCGCAGCAGAAGCAGCGCGGCCAGACCGCACACGGCGGAGACGACCAGCAGCGGCGCGCCGACCCGGCTCAGCTGGTGGAACAGCCGTGGCGCATCCGCACGCAGGATGAACACGCCCGCCAGCGCCACCAGTCCCGCGACGATGCCGGCCCCGACGGCGCGGTGACGGAACGCCGTTTCCAGAGAGGACTGCGACCGGCGCCGGGCCTGTCCGGTGAGGAACACGGCGGCAAGATAGGCACAGACCGTGACGGCTAGTACGCCGCCGAGAACGGACGTCGGATTGAGCCAGCTGGACAGCGGGGCACCGTGCCCCGCCGCGGGGACACGACCCGAGGCGATCCCGCCGGCGACGGCGCCGAAGAAGAAGGGGGTGACCACCGACGAAGAGGCGAAGACAACACCGGCGATCGCCTCGCCCCGGCCGCCCGTCAACGCGTGGCGGAAGGCAAACCCGGCGCCCCGCACCACGATACCCAGCGCCGCCAGTCCCAGGGGGATGTAGAGCGTGGTGGTGATGGCCGTGTACGCCTGCGGAAATCCCGTCCAGATCATCACCAGGATGAAGACCAGCCAGGTGTGATTGGCCTCCCACACCGGGCTGATGGAAAGGTTGATCAACTCCCTCTCGGGGCGGCCGCGGTGACGGCCACCGGCTGTCAGATCCCAGAATCCGGCCCCGAAGTCGGCGCCCCCGAAAAGGGCGTAGGCGATCACGCCGATGAACAGGACCACGGCGGTCAGCGTGCTCATACGTCATCAGCTCCGAAACCGCGCTCGCTCGTCGCCGGCACCGGCTCGGGACCGTAGGGAACCGCGACGGCCTCGGTACCCTCGCGCAACCAGCGACGATGCATCGCCCGCAGGACCAGCACCGCGCCCGTCCCGACACAGATGTAGATGGCGAGGACCGTGGCGAACAGCGGCCACAGGTTGCCGACCGTGGTGACGGCGTCCCTCGTCAGCAGGAGCCCCACGACCGTCCAGGGCTGCCGGCCGACCTCCGTCACCACCCATCCGCTCCACAACGACAGGAGCGCGAGCAGTCCGCACACCGACGCACCGCGCAGGAACCAGCGGTTCACCGGGACCTCGCGACGCCGCCACCACAGCCAGCCGAACCACAGCGACATCAGCAACAGCAGCGAGGCGGTGCCGACCATGACGTCGAACGCGAGGTGCACGATGCTCACCACCCCGTCGTCGGGGCGCACGGCCGGGGGGATCGCGTCGAAACCCTTGATCGTGGTGGACGGTCTGAAGGCCGCGAGGATCGAGGCGACGTCCGGAAGGGGGATGCCGTAACGGACCTTACCGTCGACGAAGATGCCGCCGAGCGTCTCGGGGATGTGGTCACCGGTCTCGGGAACCATTTCGATGGCGGCGAACTTGGCGGGCTCCCTTTCGAAGACCTGCCGGGCGATCGTGTCCCCGACCAGGAACTGCAAGGGCATGGCGATCGCCCCGACCGTGAACGGCACGAGGAACCCCAACTGGTGATAGCGGTCCCGGCGACCTTTGAGCAGGCCCCACGCGTACACCCCCGCGACCATGAACCCCGCGACGATGTACGACGCCAGGAGCATGTGCACCATCTCCCACCAGAACGCGCCGTTGAAGAACACCTTGGACGGGATCACCTGCACGACACGCCCGTGACTGACGACGATGCCCGCCGGCTGGTTCATCCAGCTGTTCGCCGCGATGACGGAAGCCGTTCCACCGACACTCGCCAGGGTCACCGCCACGCCCGTGAAAAAGTGCGGCCACGGTGGAAGCCTCTTCCAGCCGTAGATGTAAATGGCCACGAACACGGCTTCCAGGAAGAAGAAAAGCCCCTCGTAAGCGAACGGAAACCCGAACGCCGCCCCGTACTTTCCCATGAGTCCGGGCCACAGCAGCCCCAACTCGAAGGAAAGCACCGTGCCCGACACCGCCCCGACCGCGAACAGGACGGCAGCCACCTTCGACCAGCGTTGCGCGAGAAGCAGCGCCTCGTGATCGTCACGGCGCAGCGCCCGGTAGTGGCAGACCAGCATCATGAAGGTGAATGCGACGCCGAACGGCACCAGAACGACGTGGAAGCCCAGAGTGAACGCCATCTGCTCACGCGCAGGGAGAAGCTGTGGCGGGTCGGCGGCTGCCAGCAGCGCAGACAACAGCATGAATTCTCTTTCCGGCTCGGACAGCGGCGGACGACTCGCGTGTCGGTCACGTGCTCACCGCCGTGGGGATCAGGCAGAACGGACACCGAAGGGCTTCGTCGGAGCTGGTCGCCACAGGCGGACACGCTGGTCGCCCGCAGCGGCCGGAGGACTCATGCAAACGAGCGTTTACCGCGGGCCGTACCTCGGCATCCATGCGCGCCATCCCGCGGAACGGACGCGCCCATGCCATTCAAAACCTTCACGGCCCTTACCCCTAAGGCGATCTGAAATTACGCGAGGATGGATCTCGGGAATGCTAGTCAGCGCCCGTGACCTCGCTTGCCAGGACGGCCGACGGCGCCGCCGTTTCCCCCGTTGGGGCCATCTCACGAGTGCCAATCAGCCGAAACGGCGAGGGGTATCCGTGAGCCGTCATGGAATCCACCTCTTCCCCGGCGGTACGTCCGGAGTTGGGAGCATCCCGGCGGACGCGCGGTTGGATCTCAGGCCGACTACGCCGATGACGAAGGACGATGACGAGTTCAGCGGCTGGTGACCTCCCGCGTCTGCGGGGTTGGTCAAGTCGCCGTTCACCGTCGGCGGTAACCATGACCACAGCAGCGTCTCGGCGCGGCCGCGGTGAGGCCTCCGCCGGTTCCACCGCACAGTTCGTCAGCACGTGCCGTTCCGGGCCACGGTCCTGGAGCCGCCGACAGCAAGATCCACGGTTGCGCGGGGGCGCCGTCGAGCGTCTCTCCCGCGATGCCCGGCCCTTCGCGACGGCCTTCCCGGGCTACGCGCTGCACGGTCGAATCGAACACCAACTCGCAATTGTGCCAAGGATGTTGCGATACTCTCGCGCTGACCGACCTCAGTCACACACGTCCCACATGTCACGCGAGAGACCGGGATTCCCATGTCCGACCCCCATCTCAGCCGGTCCAACGCGCTCGCCTACGCGGTGGCCGGCATGGAACCCCCGCCTCCGACTCCGCTCCGGAAGAACGACCCCGCACGGGTCGGGCCGTACGCGCTCGTGTCGGTGCTCGGCAGTGGCGGGATGGGGCGGGTCTATCTGGGCCGTGACACCGTCGGGGGGACCGGCCTGGCTGCAGTGAAGGTGGTCCGGCCCGAGTACGCGGAGGATCCCCAGTTCCGGAAGCGTTTCGAGCGCGAGGTCGGCGCGCTGGACCGGGTCCAGGGGGCGCACATCGTACGGCTGCTGAACAGCGGCTGCGACGAGGACCTGGTGTGGGTCGCCACCGAGTACGTTCCCGGGCCCACGCTCGCCGAACTCGTCGAGGACCGCGGGCCGATCGGGGCGGCGGCCGCGTGGCGGCTGCTGGCCGACCTGGGACGTGCGGTCGAGGCCATCTGGCGCGCGGGGATCGTCCACCGTGACCTCAAGCCGTCCAATGTGATCCTGGCGGCCGACGGTGCCCGCGTCATCGACTTCGGTGTCGTCCAGGCCACCGACGGCACCTCGATCACCGCCACGGGCCAGAACGTGGGGACCCCCGCCTACATGTCCCCCGAGCAGGTCAGGGGCAAAGAGGTGACCGCCGCCTCCGACGTCTTCGCGCTGGCCTCGGCCCTCGCCTACGCCGTCACGGGACAGGCGCCGTTCGGCGAGGGCACGGGGGTCGACGTCCTGCACCGGGTGGCCTTCGAGCCGCCGCGGGAAGAGGTCCTCGACAAGGTGACGGCGGTCGATGCGGAACTGGGCGTGTTCATCCGCACCTGTCTGGACAAGGATCCCGAAGGACGTCCGTCACCGGAGACGGTGTTCCGGACCGCGATCGGGCACCAGCTGCCCGCCCCGGCCGGGCGGCCACCCCGGTCCGCGCCGAGGAGAGCGAAGGGCACGCCCTTCCGTGACCAGCGGCCTGACGCCCCTGTCTCCCCGCCGCCCGCGGCCCCGCCCGTCGACTCCGTCGCGTCCGGTACTCCCTCGCAGGGGCGAAGAAAGCTGATGGTGGGCGCCGCCACCACCGCGGGTGTCGTGGTCGTCGCGGCCGTCTCCGTGGCGCTGTTGCGGCAGGGCGACGACCATGCCCCGGCGTCGGCGGGTTCCGGGCCCGAGACATCGGTGACCGTGACGTACACCCCCGCCTCGACGCCCAGCAGTTCGCACAACACGCCGGCGCCCACCCCGTCGAAGGCCGACCAGGCGGTGAAGCAGTCGCCGAGTACGGCGGTCACGGAGGACTCGGACACCCAGGGCTCGGGGACACCGGATCTCCGCGCGGCCACCTGCCCCACCGAGATCAGCTCGGGAGCCGTCGGCGACTGCGTCAAGTCCCTGCAACTGCTCCTCGCCGGTCACGGTCTGTACGTGACGGCCGACGGCAGGTTCGGCAGTGGGACCCTCGCCGCGGTCAGGGCCTTCCAGACCGAGGCGGGGATCGCCGTCGACGGAAAGGCCGGCGAGCGGACCAAGAAGCTTCTCTACGACCTGCCCCGTGGGCCGGTCCGGAGCGGTTCGCTCACCGTGACCGAGAGCGTCAACGCCGTCTCGGTCGCCCGATGTCTCGCCACCCGCGGCGTGAATGTCCAGGTGTGGGGCTGCAAGGGCACCGGCGATCAGAAGTGGGCGCTGTATCGGCTGGCCGGCCAGAGCGCGCAGTACCGCGTGGTCAATCAGGGCACCCATCTCTGCCTGGACGCCGACGCCGGCACGACCGGCCAGAACGGCCAGAAGGTCCAGGCGCGGAGTTGCGACGGGCTCGGCGCCCAGACGTGGCGCCTCGGCGGCGGCGGAACGCTGGTCAGCGTCCCGGACGGCTTCTGCCTGGACGCGGAGGCCTCCACCTCCGGACAGGACGGTCAGGAGGTCCAGGGCTTCGGTTGTGCGGGCAGCAGCAACCAGGTGTGGACCTGGTCCTGACCTACCGTCGGCCTCGGATCCCGAGCCGGGCCGGCAGTCGCTCGTGGTGGCCCGCCGAGCAGCCGAGGTGCAGTTGCGAGGACGTGGTCGAAGTCCTCGGTCGTCTCGTCGGCCGCGTCACTGGGCGGAGCCCGTACGCCGACGTTGATACGACGTTCCCCCGCCCGGGAATTCCGAATCCCGAAAAGCATCGGGAATTGACTGATTTCATCGGACGAGTAGCCGTGAGGTTTCTCAATGGCGGCCGACTGCTCCGGTGGCGGGCGGAGTTATCGCGTGAAAAAATGTGCGAGCGCGTCTGACGCGCAGCACGCCCTCTGGACGGGAAGGGCGGAGACGCACATGAGTCGGCCCTCCGTCCTTCGAAGGAGGAGAACATGGATCTGATGTTCGATCCGTCAGTCTATCCGCCCCTGGCTCTCGGATTCTTCGGTCTCGGTACCGGATACCTCGTCTACGGGCCGCATGAACTGTTCGGATATCCGCCACAGAGCGATGAGACGGACCGTGCTCTCGGTGTCTGGGGAATATGGCTGCCGGGCTTTTGTCAGTTCGTGGCAGGAATCATTCTCTTCGTCGGGCTCAGCTGGTTCGAGGTCTTCAGCAAGTCACCGCCGCTGTACATGGCCGCACTGGCCTTCTCGGCATACGGAATCCACTGGTTCGCGATGGGCTGGAACCGTTACCGCGGCAATGAGGCGCGCACCAATGCCGGTATGTGCGTCGCCTACATGGTGATCTCCGCGATGGGCGCCACCGTGTTCTTCAAGGTCGGAGACTGGCCGGTGGGCCTCCTCTTCGTGGGGCTTTTCGTGATCTACCTCTGTCACTTCCTCTCCGTCATCGGAGTCAAACTGGGCGGACGCGGACTGGGGTTGTTCCATATCCTGACCGGCGCCTGGCTCATGTATCTGACCTACGGCGTCGCTGTGAATTCTTCCCTGGGCTATCACTGGCGGGTGTGAGCGACGAAGCGGATCAGGCCGAGAGTCACGTCGCACGAAGCTGTGCCGCCTCCTGGCGGAGTGCCGCCACCGTGGCCGTCACCTCGGGTCGCCGATGTGGCCGGTGGGGACCGCCGCGGCCGCGAGTCCGGGCAGTACGGCGATACCGAGAACCGGCGGCGACAAGACCCGGGCGAGTCGGCCATTCGCGGGCGGCGTAGGCGATCCGTGGGCGGTCGAGGGTTGGCCAGGCGCCGAACACCAGCGGCTCACCGTCCGGTCCGCCCGTTGCCGCCCTGGGTCCGTCCACCGGAGCGGACGGGCCCGGGGCGGGGCGCTGGGTGCGTCACTTCACGCGGATCGTCACCGTGACGGTCTTGAGCACGGCCGGCAACTTGGTGGTGTCGACCTTCAGGATCTCGCCGTTGTCGGTCTGGCCCGTGGCCGGCAGCACCTTCTGGTGCACGGTCCATTTCCCGTCGGGGTCGACGGCGATGGTGTCGATGCCGAAGTCGTCGTCGTTGGACAGGTACAGCGTCTTGCCGGCGTCCGCGGTGGCGACGCCCTCGACCTTGTCGTGGGCGAAGAACTTCCCGCTGGGGTCGAGCTGGCTCACCAGCGTGCCGACGTTGAGGTACGGCTGCTTCTGCGCGACCTGGACGCCGGCACCGGTGAGCGCGGTGAGCGCGGCGTTGGTGCCGACCTTGCCGACGAACGCCTCGGGCGACTTGCCACCGATCGTCAGCCCGCTGACGTCGGTCGCGCCGTTGATGTCGACCTCGTAGAGGGACTTCTGGGCGAACGGCTCGAAGTTGCCGTCCCGCTCGTCGATGACGAACTTCGTGTCGGACAGCGCCGTGATCTCGCTGTTGGCGTCACCCGTGGTGGCCGGGTCGTCCAGCAGGTACAGGTACTGCTTGGTCTGGAACGTCCGCAGGTTGATCGTGACGATGCGGGTGGGCGAGAGGTTGGACGCCTTGGTGCTGCCGAGATCCGGCTGCTGCAGCGCGGCCTGCATGACGCCCACCAGGGTCGAGCCGTCCGGCGTGACCGTCAGGCCCTCCATGCCCTTGTTCTTCAGGCGGTTGGCCAGTTCGGCCGGCAGGTAGCCGAGGATCTTGTGGTACGCGTTGTCCTGGCTGTCCTTGTACGGGGTCAGCCGACCCAGCTCGTAGCCGTTCCGGTCGAAGTGCGTGACGTACGGACCGTACTCGTCCGAGACCCAGAACGTGCCGTCGGGCAGCGCCACCAGGCCCTCGGAGTCGTAGCCGTAGGGATCCCGCTCGACGGGCGTGGGGGTGCCGTTGGCGTTCGTCGCGTTGACGTCGTCGATCACCTCGCTCGTGTCGTGCGGCGGACGGCCGCTGTACGGCACGCCCCCGAGGCTCTTCGGCCCCTTCAGGGTGACCTTCTTGACCAGCTCGGCCTTGCCCTTGACGAGCTTGAACTCGCCGATCTGCGGCGTGAAGTCGGTGAGCATCTCGGCCTTGTTGCCGTCCGGGGCGTCGGCGTTGGGACCGCGGTCGGTGAGGCCGTAGAAGTAGCCCGACTTGCCCGGCACCGGGGCGAGCGAGGAGCCGAAGCCCTCACCGGAGATCTCGGTGGTGGTGCCGCCCGGCCCCGCGACCGTCGCGAGCGAGGGCAGCGGGGCGCCGTTCGGCTGAGTGTCCTTGAACAGCTGTACGGCGTCGGTCGCCGTGTACGTGAAAGTGTCGGTGCCCTGGAATCCGGAGCTCGGCGTGTACGTGAACGTGCCGTCCGCGTTGACCGTCGCCGTGCCGTGGGACGGGTCGGTGTGCCGCACGACCGCGGTCGCGCCGGAGTCGTTGCGCAGAACGTTCCCGGTCACCTTGTCGTGGCCGGAGAAGGAGTCGGCGGCCGCGTCGAAGTCGTGCGTCGGGGCCGACAGCCAGCCGTTGGCCTGGGCCACGACGGTGCCGGTGCCCGCCACGGCGACGGTGACAGCGATCGCTATGCCGATCCGGGTGCGCTTGCGCAAGCGAGGTCTTGAGGTCATACCCATGAACCTGTAGGTCAGTGATGAACTCTGAGTCGTTTTTCGGTGAACCATCAGTTCAAAACCGGCCTGTTTTCGCCCTTGGGGTTTCAGTGCGTCAGAGCGTCGCGGTCGTCTGCTCCCCCGACGCGCTGCCCGCGAGCCACTGGTCCCATCCGAGGTTGAAGTCGGCGTAGCCGTTGTCGGCCGGGGCCTTGGCACGGGGCGAGCCGGTGATGGTCACGGGGTCGCCCTGTTTGACCTGGCCGTAGAACCACTTGGCGTCCGACATGGACAGGTGGACGCAGCCGTGCGAGCCGCGGGCGCTGCCGCTGCCCGGGTTCGGGTCGCCGGTCGAGTAGTGCACGTACGTGCCGGACTGGGTCAGGTGGACGTCCCAGGGCAGGGTCAGGTCGTAGTAGTTGGGGCTGCCCTTGTCGCAGCTGATGCCGACGCTGCAGGAGGTCATGTGGACCTTCTCCTGCTTGTCGATGACGGCCATCGTGCCGTTCCACGTCGGATACTCGGCGCTGCCCGCGTTGATCGACAGGGTGCGTACCGTCTGGCCGTTCCGGGTCACCTTCATGGTGTGGTCGGTCACCGAGACGTCCGCGCGTACATCGTCGCCGATCTTGAAGGTGTGCGTGTAACCGTGCACGCCGTAGCGTCCGTTGCCGTTGCTGACGCCCGTCATGTCGGCGTCGATCTTCACCGTCGTACCGGAGGGCCAGTACGTCTTCGGCCGCCAGTCGGCGCGCCTGTCGCCCATCCAGTGCCAGGCGCCGGCCACCGGCTGTGAGGCACTCACCTTCATGTGCTTCTCCACCGTGGCCCGCGCCTTGGCCGCCACCGGGTTCGTGAAGATCACCGAGATCGGCATGGCCACACCGACCGTGGTTCCCGTCTGCGGGGTGATCGTGTCCAGCAGCATCGGCGGGCCCGCGGGCTTCGTCGGCGTGGGCGAGGCACTCGCACTCGCACTCGGCTTCCCCGACGCCTTTGCGTCGTCACCGCTCGCCTTGTCGCTGCCGCCCCCGCCGCAGGCACTCGCACCCACCACCATCACGCTCGTGACGAGTGCGATCCCTATGCCGCCCTTGCGCCGCCCCACGGTCTGCCCCGCTCTCTCGTTCTTCGGCCCTTACGGGCCCGACTCACTGTTCAGACAGCGATGGGGCGGCCCGCAGTTGCCCCTCTCGTGTAAAACATGTCTCAAGATTCGGTGCGCACCGCAGGAAGTGCGGGTCAGACGGCAGGTCACCAGCGCCCGTGCCGGGCACACCTCGGATTGGCGAGGACATCGCCGCGGCCCGGCTAGGCGCTGTGGACGACGATCGAGATGTACTGGGTGAGCTGGTGGGCCGAGGCAGGGGCCTGGGCCGGGCTCTGGCATTGCGCCCACAGCGTGGGTTTGTTGACGACGGGAGTGGTCGGGATCGTCACCGTGGCCTCGAAGGATCCGGTGGCGAGCGCGTTGGCCGAGGCCAGCTGGTACGACCCGGCGGCCGTGGCGGTTGCCTGCGGTTGTGCCTGCGCCTTCTGCTCCTCCATCGAGAGGCTCAGCTTCGCGCCGCGGTCCCAGCGGATTCCGAACGACACCGTCTTCCCCGGAGCGCAGCCGGAGCCGGTGAGCGTGATCGTGCCGCCGGGCACGGTCTCGGACGGCGAAGCGGCCAGAGACCTGGGGGGCTCGGTAACGCTGGGCCGGAGTGTGCCGGGTGCCGTCGGACCGGGCGAGCTGGTTCCGGAACGCCCGGAGCCGACCAGCGGGAGGATGGCCACCACCGTGGCGGTCACGGCCATGGCCGCGGCCGCCACCGTCGCGGCGTCGCGGAAGGCGCGGCGGCGCCGGGCACGGCGCCGGAGGTCCGCGACCGGCGGCTGCCGCGAGGCCCGGGTGCCCTCTTCGACGAGATCGCGAAGCCTGCGCTCAGGTTCGGCCATGGCGGGACAGGGCTCCTTCCGGATCGGCGGTGAGGTGGCGGGCCAGGTTCGCGCGGGCTCGGGCGAGCCTGCCACGCACGGTGCTCACCGGCAGGCCCAACTGCTCGGCGACCTGTTCGATCGGCAGGTCCAGCACATCGTGCAGCAACAGCACAGGGCGCTGGTTCATCGGCACCCGGCGCAGCATCTCGGCGACGTCCACCGTCTGCGGCGTGAGCTGGGGCTGTGGGCGCTGGGCACCCAGGCGCAGCAGAGCCGCGGCACGTCGGCGCAACCTCCGGATCTCACTGACCGCCAGGTTGATCGCCACCCGGCGTACCCACAGTTCCGGCTCGTCGTAGGCCTGGATCCGGGGCCAGCGGTCCAGGGCCCGGATGAACGCTTCCTGTACGACATCCTCGGCCTGCTCGAGGCTGCCGGTGACCGAGAACAACTGCCCGACCAGCCGCGCGTACGCCGACTGGTAGAAGTCCTCGAAGCCCGTCAGGTCGGCCTGCCGCCCTCGGTCACCGTCGCTTTTGCGTTCCACTCAGTCGGTGCCCACCGGGGCGGCCTCCGCGCGCTTCTGAGCGGGAGTCAGCGCCAGCCAGGCAAGCTGCGCGGCGGTGGCCCTGCCTTCCGCCTTCAACTGCCCGACCAACTTGTCGGCCCTGGCCACCTGGGCGGCGGTCGGACCGACGGTCGACACCTTGATCTCCTTCTGTATCTCCAGGAGCAGCCGGTTCTCCTCGGATATCTGGGGCTTGGTCCCGTCTCCGGAGGACGCCTTCGTCTTCGCGGTCTTCTGGGTGGTAGCCCGAGAATGCTCGGGGTTCCCCGCCACGGGCTTGTGGCCGAAGGACGCCTCGGGCTTCGCGGCGCCCGTCTGCGACTGCTCGACGGCCTGCGGCCTGGTTCCGTGGTCGGACGAGGCGAGCGCCGTCGTCGCCAACACGGCGCAGAGAGTCACGCCTACGACGCCGACTGCGGCAAATCCCCATATGCGGTGCTGCATAGTCGATCCTTCGTTCGTCCTGGAGGATTGGACCGACGGCCTGGACCACAGGGGCGAGCCCCACGGCCGTCTCACCACCCCCACGCCACAGGCATCCGCTCAGCGCACATCCCACGGACGTTCGTCATCGAATCGTGACGGAAGACGGGTGCCCCGGCCAGTGAGCCCAGAAGGTCGTACCTCGACCCATCGCAGCCACTCTTCGACTCATTTCGAATAACGTTATCGCGCGTGCCATCCCGGTGACCCCGGCGCCTCTCCGTATGCACCAACAGGCCCGGACGGCGCCGTCGTCCTGGACGTCAGGCGCGCACCTCCCCGGAACCGCGGACCTTCAAGGTGACGGGGACGATCACGGACTGCACCGGGCGGCCGGGCTCGGCGATGCGGGCGCGGAGCAGTTCGACGGCGGTCCGGCCGATCTCCGCGGTCTGCTGGGCGATGACGGTGAGGGCGGGTTGCAGGAGGTCGGCCAGCGGGACTTCGTCGAAGCCGACGAGGGCCAGGCGGGAGGCCGCCTTGGGGCCGAGCTGCCGTAGGACCGCCAGCGTGGTGTCCATGTTGCCGGTGACCAGGGCGGTCGCCGGGTCCGGGCCGTGCAGTGCGGTGTCCAGGGCGGCAGCCACGCGTTCCGGGGTGATCTCGCCGGGGTGCACCAGGCCTTCGACCGCCTCGCCGTGGGCGCGCAGGGCCGCACGGAAGGCCGCGGCGCGCTCCCGGCCGGAGAAGACGCGTTCGCTGTCGCCGATGTAGGCGATGCGGCGGTGGCCGTGCTGGTGGAGGTGGTGGAAGGCCATGCCGATGCCGGAGGCGTTGTCGGACATGACGCAGTCCACGGAGATCCCGCTCATCGGGCGGTCCATGGCCACCAGCGGCACGCCCGCGTCCAGTTCGGGCTGGAGGTAGGCGTGGTTCTCGCCGAACGGTTCGACGATGATGCCGTCGAGGCGCTGCCGGCACATGGAGATCAGGACGTCGCGCTCCCTGGTCTCGTCGAAGTCCGTGGAGGCGGCGAAGAGGGTCAGGCCCGCGTCCCGGGCCGTCCGTTCGATGGCGGCGAGTTCGGGGTTGACCTCGGCGATCCGGCGGACGGCGGCGCCGATCGTTCCGGTGACGCCGGTACGCAGTTGGCGGGCGCGGTCGTCGGGGCGGTAGTTCAGCGCGGTGATCGCGGCCTGGACCTTGACGACGTACTCCGGCCCCACCGTGGGGTCGTCGTTGACCACCCGTGAGACGGTGCGCAGGGCCACCCCGGCCTCGCGCGCGACGTCGACCATCGTCGGGCGCTTGGGCCGTCCCCCGCTGTCACGCCGTGCTCGCGTCATCCGGCAACTCCTCCTCGAAACATCGGACCGATATCAGACCGACCCTTGACACATTCCCGCAACGCGCTCCTATCCTCGGGATAACGTTATCTCGAAGGATGACGCGGCGTCGACCCTGTCCCGTCCGCCACCGTCCATCGGGCCGCATCGTCCCTTCAGGAGACTTCCATGAGGCGCAAACGTCCGACCGTTGTCTGCCTTGCCGCGGCGCTCGCCCTCACCGGATGCTCTGCCGCGTCGACCGGGAGCGGGAAGGGTGGCAGCACCCTGACCTACCTCACCTTCGAGACCCCCAGCCTGACCGCGACGTTCTGGGACACCTCGATCGCGGGTGCCGAGAAGAAGGTCCCGGGCGTCACGGTGAAGAAGATCGTCGCACCGAGCACGGACCGGGACGCGTACGCCAAGCAGTTGCAGGCTTCCGGGCAGTTCCCGGATCTGCTCCAGTCGATCACCCCGTCGACATTCGCGACGGCCGGGCTGCTCAAGCCGTACGACCAGAAGTGGGTGAACGCCAACTTCCTGCTGCCCGAGGGCAACGCCTACCAGGGCAAGGTCTACATCCCGCCGACCAACTCGCAGATCATCCCCGAGGTCTTCTACAACAAGAAGCTGTTCGCCAAGGCCCACATCACCGCACCCCCGAAGACATGGCCCGAGTTCATGGCCGTGTGCGCCAAGCTCAAGGCCGCCGGTGTCACCCCGGTCGAGCTGGGCGGCGGCGATCCGTTCTCGGCGTCGATGCCGCTGGTCGGCATCCTCTCCGCCGACGTGCTGGGCAAGAACCCGAACTGGCTGAAGGAGCGCTACGCCGGCAAGGTCAAGTTCGCCGACGCCAACGTGAAGGCGGCGGTGGGCAAGTACCGGACGATGGTCAAGAACGGCTACTTCGAGGACGGCGCCCTGGGCGTGAAGTACGCCGACTCCATCGCGAACTTCACGTCCGGCAAGGCCGCGATGTACATGATGGGCAGCTGGTTCCTCGGCGCGGTGCCCAAGGACCACGCCGACGACTTCGGTGCCTTCCTCACCCCGACCGAGGACGGGTCGCTCGTGGTGCCGTTCTCGGTGGGCGGCTCCATGGCGATCAGCGCCAAGACGCCGGACCCGGCCAAGGCGACCGCGTTCGCCGAGGCCTGGTCGCTGGACCCGGCCAACTACAAGGCGCTGATCGAGGGCGACGGCGCGTTCCCGATGCTCAAGGGCAAGACCCTGGACGACTACGGCGTCAACGTCACCAAGGTCTTCAAGGACTCGTACTCCTACGTCACCCAGCAGAACACGAAGGTCTCGGCCTTCGGCTGGGCGACCAACGACGACTCCATGCCCTCGGGGCTCAACAACGCCTTCTACGCGGCCAGCCAGGCGCTGTTCTCGTCCGACGACATCGACGGGCAGCTGGCCAAGCTGGACGCCGCCTGGGACTCGGCGACCAAGTAAGCCACCTTCACCGGCCCGGGCCCGGCCGCATCGGCTCCGGCGCCGCAGATCTCCCCCGAGGGAAGAGCCATGACCACCCGAGTCCGCCCACGCCGTGGCGACCCCGCCCTGAGCGCGATCGCGCTCGTCGCACTCGGTCTGTACGCCCTGTTCATCGTCGTCCCCGTGATCATGAGCGCCTGGAAGAGCCTCACCAACGAGAACCCACTGCTGGCGCGCGCCGACTTCGTCGGCCTCTCCAACTACCAGGAGATGGCGCACGACAGCGCCCTGGCCGACAGCCTCGGCTTCACCCTGCTGCTGGCCGGCGCGGTGACGGTCGTCGCCAACGCCGTCGGCATCGGGTTCGCGATGCTGCTCAACAGGACGTCGCTGAGCTTCCGGATGATGCGTACCGTCGCGTTTTTGCCGCAGGTGCTGTCCGGCGTCATCGTCGGTTACGTCTGGCGCTACATCCTGGCCCGGGACGGCATCCTCGACAACGTCCTGATCTCGCTGGGGATCATCGACAAGCCGATCACCTGGCTGGGCAGCCCGCACTTGGCCGTCCTGTCCGTGGGGATCGTCGCGGCCTGGGTGCTGACGGGCTTCACCACCGTCGTCCACCTCGCCGCGCTCCAGTCGATCCCCGTGGAGCTGTACCAGGCCGCGATGGTCGACGGAGCCGGCCGCTGGCAGCGGTTCCGCCGGATCACGTTCCCGATGCTGGCCCCGGGCACCACCATCAGCGTCACCATCTCGCTGATCACGATGCTGAAGCTCTACGACATCATCGCGGTGCTCACCTCCGGCGGCCCGGCCAACTCCACGCAGTCCACCGCCCTTTACATCATCCAGCTCGCCTTCACGGACGACCGGTACGGCTATGCCTCGGCCGTCGCGATGCTCCTGCTCGTCGTCTCGATCGTGATCGCACTGTCCGTGACCGCACTGCTGCGCCGCCGGGAGGTGGACCTGTGAGCACGTCGACTTCGCAACGGCCCATGGCCCGGAGACGAACCGCAGCACCTCCGGCCGTACCCGCGCCGCGCGGGAGCCGCCGTCCCTGGACCGCGCGGGGACACCTCGTGGCGGCCGCGCTGCTCACGCTGGCCTTCGTCAGCCCCGTGTATCTCACGATCGTCAACGCCTTCAAGACGCAGGACCAGATCGTCCGCGACCCGGCGGCTCCCCCCGCTCCGCCGACCACGCACAACCTGACGGACGCCCTCGCCCGGCCCGACCGGATCGTCCAGATCGGACTGACCAACTCCGCGGTCACCGTGGTCGTCTCGGTGCTGCTGATCATCCCGCTGGGCGCGGCCCTCAGCTTCTGGCTGTCGCGCCGCTCGGCCCGGCTGCGCAGGATCGTCCTGGCGGGCTTCGCCGCCGGCCTGATGATCCCGCCCGCGGTGATCCTGCTGCCCACGATCCGCATCCTGACCTTCCTGCACCTCAACCACACCTATCCGGGGCTGGTCCTGGCCAACGTCGGCGGCGGCTATCTGTCGTTCGCGGTGTTCGTCTACTCCGGCTTCCTGCGGTCGGTCCCCGGCGAGATCATCGAGGCCGCGACCGTGGACGGCGCCGGGAGCCTGCGGGTCTGGTGGACGATCGTCATGCCGCTGCTGCGCCCGGCCACCGCGACCGTCACGATCTTCCTTTCGCTGTGGATCTGGAACGACTTCATGAATCCGCAGTTCATCCTCGGCCCGCTGCACGGCCAGACGATCACCACGGGGCTCTATCTGTCGGTCGGTCAGTTCTCCACCGACTACGCCCAGTTGTTCGGCGTGATGCTCCTGGCCGCGGTCGTTCCCGTCGCCGGATACCTCGCGCTGCAGAAGCAGTTCATCGCCGGACTGACCTCGGGAGCGACCAAGTGACGACGAAGACCGACGCGCAGGCCGTGGGCATCGGCAGGACGGGCGTCCCGGACCTGGACGACGTCGCCGGGCACTGGGTCGACGCCGACGAGATCGCGCACCTGCCCTCCCTGCGCAACCAACAGGGCCAGGCCCACGTCAACCACGACCTGACCTCCCTGTCCTGGCTGGCCGCCCCGCCCTTCACCTTCGGCTACCACACCGGCGAGCTGCGGGTGGACGGCCAAGTCCCGGCCGCACAGCGGTTCTTGTGGAAGCCGTGGGGCGTGCTGCGCGAACACCGCCGCGAGGACGGGCTGTTGCTGACCACCGACACCCGGATGGCGCTGTCCCGGGATCTGCTCCTGTGGCGGATCGAGATCACCAACGGGAGCCGTGAGGCCAGGACAGTCGAGCTGGCCCAGGACCTCTTCGCGATGGTCGCCCACTCCGAGGTCGGGTACGGGTGGCTGTACGACGGTCCCTGGAACCACGGCATGCACCACGACTTCATGGCGCTGGAGCGGGTCCGGGCCACCACGGGCGGAGGCGAGCCGCACTACCTGCTCTCCCCCGCACCACGACGCCTCCGCCTGGGCAAGCCCCGCATCCCGGGGATCCAACGGGACGAGGACCACGGCCCGATGCTCCTGGACGACGCGCTCCCGGCACACGTCAGCCACGACAAGGAGCCGGAGCCACGGGCCGGCGTGGCCGGGGCCGTGCGCGGGCTTCGGGTCGCGGGGGCCGACGGCGCGGTGATCCTGCGGGCCGCCGACGAGCCGATCGCGCTGACACCCGACGGCGAGACGGGTCTGGACACCTTCGCCCTCTCCCCCGGCCTGACGATCGACTTCGAACTACGGCTCGATACGGCGGGACAGTCCGGGACGGTTCTCACCCACGGAAACCACCCCGACTCACTCCAGATCGGTGTCGACAACGGCCGACTGCGGCTCGGCATCACCGGCGAACGGGAGTCCACCGACGCCGAACTCCCCGTCGGGGACTGGCATCACGTCCGGGTGGACGTCGAAGCCGACCGCGTCGTACTGAGTCTCGCGGGCTCGGAGATCGCCCGTACCCGGCACTGGACCGAGTCGCGCCGCTGGGAGTCCCGCATCGAGGACGGCACGGTCGCCTTCGCGGACTCCCGCTCGCCGGCGCACGCCGTCTACGCCTTCGCCGGGCCGCCCGGCGAGCTGCGGGCCGAGGGCGCCGGCGGCCGGGCGAGGTGGAACTGCCGGATCGAACCCGGCGGGAGCGTGTCCATCGGGATCGCCTGCGCGTACGGGACCGACGCCGACGCCGTCTCGGCCCAGGCCCGCACCGCCGCCGAGGACTTCGAGGCGACGACACGTGCCGGGGAGGAGGGTTGGCGGCGGCTGTGGGGCAGCATGTTCACGCCGGGCAACCCCGACTTCTCCGGGCATCTGCCGACCTTCACCACCGAGGACACCGGACTCGCGCGCACCTACTACATGGGCGCCCTGCAAGCGCTGTACCTGCGCAACACCCGCGTCCGGCCCGGCGAGCCGGTGTTCCTCACCGGCGGCCCCCGGCTCGGGCCGACCACCACCTACTTCTGGGACCACTGCGAGTGGAGCCGCCTGTACGCCCTGCTGGAGCCGGCCGGACTGCGCTCCTGGCTGCTGCGGGTCCTGGCCGGTCCCTACCGTGACTCCTTCGGTGTCGAGAACCTCGGCGGCGGGCCCCTGGGCAACGCCTACAGCTCCACCGACTACGCCCTGTTCCGGCTCATCGAGCATTACGTCTGCGTCAGCGGTGACTTCGCCTTTCTCGACGAGACGACCGGCGGGACGACGGTCCTCGGGCATCTGGAGCGGCTCGGCCTGGGGTGGCGCGAGCGGCGGAGCCCGGCCACCGGGGGCGTGCTCGCCGACTTCGGAGACGATCCCTGGCAGTTGCTGGAGTGCGTGCCCACCTACACCGGAGTCGTCGCCTCCTTCAACGGCGCCTACGTCGCCTCGACGCGCTCGCTGGCCGGACTGTACCGACGGCTCGGCCGCACGGAGGAGGCCGACCGGACCGAAGCCGAAGCCGGTCAACTGGACGCCGCTCTACGGGACTTGTACGCAGGCTCCGGCCGCTGGCGAATACTCCGCCCGGACGGGACCGACACCATCGGGCACTGTCTGGACTTCGGTCTGGTCGCGGCGGCCCTGCACCGCGAACTCCCGGACGGAGTACGGCAGGAGATGGCCGATTTCGTCACCGACCGCCTACTGGTGGGCAGTTGGATGCGGGCACTCAGTCCCGACGATCCCATCGCCGCCGCCTCCGACCGTCCCGACCACGGCGCGGCCGGCGCCTTCGCCGCCTGGCCCGGTGTCACCGCCCATGGCCTGGCCCGCCTCGGCTACCGCGACCGGGCGACCGCTCTCCTGCGCGACCTGTCCTGCGCCGCGTCGGGCGGGCTGTGGGGCCAGGCCATGGAGATCGTCACCGGTCCGGACGGGCTACACCGGGCCCGGGTGGCCGAGCGCGGCACCGCCACCCGCGACAACATCGCGGGCGCGGCCGGAGCCGAGGCGGTGCTCTCGGCCCTGTTCGACTTCAACCCGACGTTCGCGACCGGCGGGACCACCGGAGTACCGGCCACCTTGTCCGTCGAGGGCGTCGGAACGCTCACGCAGCTCGGCCCCGTCGCTTGAGCGACCCGAGCCCCACACACAACAAGACCCACAGAAAGGCTGCCATCGTCATGCCGGGAGTTCGTGGCTACGAAGCCGACCCCTGCCACAGCATCACAGGAGAGGTCGGCGTCGGATACCGGGACGCGGTCGCCTGGCTCGCTTCCGGGCTGGTCCTGGCCGTCGACGGCCCGGTGGCCGTCGACTGGGAAACGGTCACCGGCGGTATCCGCGACGCGCTGGCCGCCCGCGACATCACGGCGAAGCAGATCGACATGCGCGAGCACTTCGCCCCCTGGCAGGACATCCTCGCCCTCACCGCGTCCGCGGAGCTGGCGGACGACCCGGACTTCGCCCCGCTGTCCCGGGCCGGGCTCGCCGACTTCCTCACCGGGCTGCCGGACCCCGAGGCCGCCGCCGGCACCGACTCCGTCACCGTCGTCTTCGGACCGGGGGCGGCCCTGGTGCCGTACGACAGGCTCTGGTACGCGGACCTCCCCAAGCGGTACGCCGAGGCCGGGATCACCGGCGGGACGGGCCGCAACCTGGGGCAGCCGGCCGGGACCGGAGCGGGCACCACACGCCGGCTGTTCTACATCGACTGGCCCGTCCTGGACCGGCACCGCGACACCCTCGTCAGCGGCGTCGACCTGTGGCTGGACACCCAGATCCCACAGGACCCGGCCTGGCTGGAGGGCCCCGCCCTCCGCGAGACTCTCGCCGACCTGGCCGGGCGGCCCTTCCGTACCCGCCCGACCTTCAACACCACGTCCTGGGGCGGGCATTGGGCCCAGGAGCAGCTCGGCTTCAACCGCGAGGCGGCCAACACCGCGCTGGGCTACGAGCTCATCGCACCGGAGAGCGGAATCCTCGTGGGCACGCCCGACGGCCCCCGTGTCGAGGTCCCTCTGCAGGCACTCGTCTCGGTGCATCCCGAGGAGATCCTCGGAGAAGGCGTGCACGCGACGTTCGGCACCTCGTTCCCGATCCGCTTCGACTACCTCGACACCGTCGGCGGCGGCAACCTGTCCGTCCACTGCCACCCGCAGTCGGACTACATGCGGCGGGTCTTCGGGTGGCCGTACACCCAGCACGAGACCTACTACATGATGCTCGGCGGTCCAGGCCGTCAGGTCTTCCTGGGTCTTCGCCAGGACGCCGACCTCGCGGCCTTCCGGCGCGAGGCGGACCGGGCGTTCCACGACGGCGTGCCGTTCGACATCGAACGCCACGTCCAGACCTTCCCCGCCGAGCCGCACCAGCTCTTCCTCATCCCCGGTGGCACCCCGCACGGCAGCGGGGAGGGCAATGTCGTACTCGAGATCAGCGCGACGCCGTACCTGTACAGCCTTCGCTTCTACGACTGGCTGCGCACCGACCGTGCGGGGAAGCAGCGGCCGGTCCACGTGGGCCACGCCTTCGAGAACCTCGACCCCGCCCGGTCGGGGGAAGCCGTGGCGCGGGACCTGGTCCAGAAGCCACGCACCCTGCGTTCGGGCGACGGCTGGCGCGAGGACGTCATCGGCCGGCTCCCGGAGATGTTCTTCGAGGTCCGGCGCCTCGAACTGGCGCCGGACGCCGTCGCGGACGACGACACGGACCACCGCTTCCATGTCATCAACGTCGTGGCGGGCGACGGAATCCTCCTGGAGACAAACAGCGGGCACGGCTTCGAACTGGCCTACGCCGAGACCCTGACCGTCCCCGCCTCGGTCGGCGCCTACCGCGTGCGGGCCCTCGGCGCGGCACCGGTGCGCTATGTGAAGGCGCTGGTGCGATGAGACCCGGCGACGGGAGCGTCGTCTCGGTGCTGGAGGTCGGCGGTACGCACGTGACCGCGGCGCCTGTGGACATCGCGACGCGTCGTCTCCTGTCCGGCCGCTCGTTCCGTGAGCCGTTGGACGGTGACGGCAGTGCCGAGGAGATAGTGTCCGCGCTCGTCCGCTGCGCGGCCCACCTGTCCGGCCGGAGCGGGGGCCCGTGGGCTGTGGCGCTGCCCGGTCCCTTCGACTACGAGCGCGGGATCGGGCGGTACGAAGGGGTCGGCAAGTTCGACGCCCTGCGCGGGTTCGATCTCCGGGTCGCCCTGACGGCGTCGCTGCCCGGCGCCACCACCGTCAGCTTCTGGAACGACGCGGACGCGTTCGTCCTCGGTGAGTGGTGGGCAGGTGCGGCGCGCGGGCACCGCTCGGTCGCCGGGATCACCCTCGGCACCGGTGTGGGCTCCTGCTTCCTGCGCGACGGCCGCATCCTGCGGGAGGGGCCCGGGGTCCCGCCCGAAGGCCGTGTCCACACCTTGCGGTACGCGGGCAAACCGGTCGAGGAGACGGTGTCCAGACGTGCCCTGCGGCGGGCCTACGCACGGGCCACCGGCGCGTCGCCGCCCGATGTCCGGGAGATCGCCCGGCGGGCACGACAGGGAGATCGAGCAGCGGCCGGCGTCTTCGCCGCGGCCTTCACCGCCCTGGGACGCGTGCTGGGGCCGCCGCTCGCGGCCTTCGAACCGACGGTTCTCGTGGTCGGGGGTGCGATCGCGGGGGCCTGGGATCTCGTGGCCGAACCTCTGCGAGCGGGGCTCACCGAGGCCGACCCGGCCCGCGACCGACGCATCGTCATCACCCCGGCGCACCAACCCGCTCAGACCCCGCTGCTCGGCGCGGCCTATCTGGCCACGGCGTGCGGCGACCCACGCGGCCGTACCGCGCCGCTCTGAAACGCCCGCTCTCACACGCCCGCTCAGGAAGAGCGGGACCCCGGATGAAAGATGAGCAGAAAGGTCACACCGCAGTGGCATCCTCACTTCGTCACCGGCGACGCATCAGCACCCTGCTGGCCTCGGCCCTGGTGGCCGTCGGCCTGACAACCCTCCAGGGCGGCACTCCCGCAGCCGGCGCCGCACAGACCGTCGGCGATCACACCACGGCCCAAGCTCTGCGCACCGTGGCGCAGTTCAAGGGCGAGTGGGACTCCCCGCCCACCACCCTGTCGAACGGCGAGACCGTCGACGCCCCGCTGATGGGCAACGGCGACGTCGGCGTAGCGGTCGGCGGCTCCATCGACGACCAGACCTTCTACCTCGGCAAGAACGACTTCTTCTCCACCGCCACCAACGGCATCGAGCCGCTGGGCCGTATCGTGCTCGCCGTCCCGGGGCTGGCAGGCGCCGACCATCACGTCGTACAGAACATCGCCCAGGCGCGGGTCGAGGGCACCTACACGCTCGGCAACCAGAGTCTCTCGTCCAGGAGTTGGGTATCGGCCACCCAGAACCTCTTCGTCACCACCCTGCGGTTGTCCGGTTCGCACGCGCAGGACGCGACCGTCACCGTGCAGGACGGGCTCGGGAAGACACCGGCAACGTCCGGCAAGAACGGCGTACTTGACGCCGATGTGCAGGCCGGCACCACCGACGCGCCGGGCAACCCCCATGCCCGGATAGCGACAAGCGTGCGCGGCACGACCGCGAGACCGTCGGGCAACCGCATCAGCCTCACTCTCAAGCCTGGCGTGACGTACACCCTCGCGACGGCGATCCAGAGCAGCCACGACACCCCCCGCTACGAGTCCGTCGCCCACGCGGCGGCAGCCGATCTCACCGACGGCTCGCTGGCGAAGCTGTACGCGGCCCACGAGTCCTGGTGGCGGGAGTACTGGTCCCGGTCGTTCGTGCAGATCCCCGACCAGGCCGTGGAGAAGAGCTGGTACGGCTCCCTCTACCTGCTCGGCTCGGTCTCGCGCGCCGGGAAGTACGCCCCGGGCCTGTGGGGCAACTGGATCACCGGGGCCATGAACTGGTACGGCGACTACCACGCCAACTACAACTACGAGGCGGCGTTCTACCCGGCGCTGTCGACCAACCACGTGGCCCAGATGGGCTCCTACGACGACCCGATCCTGGACTGGATGCCGAGAGGCAAGGCGAAGGCCGCGGCGGCCGGCTACAAGGGCGTCCTCTACCCCGTGGGCATCTCGCCCAACGGCACCAGCGCCGCCGACGACCTGTACAACCAGAAGTCCGACGCCGTGAACTTCGCCAGCGACATGGTCATGAAGTACGAGTACACCCGCAGCGCCTCCTACGCCCGCAAGGTCCTCCCCTACCTCCAGCAGGTCGGCCTCTTCTGGCAGGACTACCTGACCTGGGACGCGGCCACGGGTACGTACAACATCGAGAACGACGCACCGCAGGAAGGCGGCGTCTACCCGCAGACCAACAGCATCCTGTCCCTCGGCCTGGTGCACCTGCTGTTCCAGGGCCTGATCGACATGAGCAAGGACCTGCACATCAACGCCTCGCTCATCCCCACCTGGCAGCACATCGACAGCCACCTCGCGCCGCTGCCCACGATGACGAGAAACGGCCAGACCGTCTTCCGCCAGACCTCCGAAGGCTCCGGCTGGGTCACCGACGGCAACGACGTCGCCATCCAGGCCGTCTACCCGGGCCTCCAGGTCGGGTTGAACAACTCCGCCGATCTGCTCCAGACCGCACGGAACACTGTCGCGCAGCTCAACAACTGGCACAGCGACAACTCTCCCGCCACCCTCTACGCGGCAGCGGCGATGGTCGGCTACAACCCGAGCACGCTGATGGAGGAGTTGCACGCCGAGGCCACGACCCACTCGTACCCGAACATGGCGGTGCACCACTACGGCGGCGGCGTCGAGAACCTCAACGTCACCACCTCGGGGCTCGACGAGATGCTGCTCCAGTCCTTCCAGAAGGACATCAAGGTCTTCCCGAACTGGCCCGCCGGCTCGAACGCCAAGTTCGGCGGCCTGCTCGCCTATGGCAACTTCCTGGTCTCCAGCAGCATCCGCGACAACGCCGTCGAATACGTCCGGGCAACCAGCCAGTCCGGCGGCACCCTCACCTTCACCAACCCCTGGCCCGGCAAGCCCACGGAGTACTACGCGGACGGCGTCCACCGGGGAACCCTCTCCGGCACCACGATCAAGCTGCCCACCAAGGCCGGTGAGACCATCGACCTCGCCCCGGCCGGCACCAGCGAGGCCACCATCCGGCACGAGCTGTCCCAGCCGGCCAAGGCCGCGACGACCTCTTCGCTCACCACGGGCTTCGAGGCCGGACAGGCCCAGCCGACCTGGACCGACACCGTCGACAACGTCGACACCAACGGCGACGGCAACTACGGCATCACCGGTCTGTGCTGCGGTCTCACGGGTCCCCAGGCGGACGTGCGCACGGGCGAACGGGCCCACACGGGCGACGCTTCGCTGATGTACTCGGGCTACGCCAACGGCGGGTCGTACGACCACGCGTACATGCAGGTCTACGGCTTCAACGGCGCGCCGCTCACCGTCCGCGGCGACACGACCCTCAGTTACTGGATCTTCCCGCAGTCCGACGCCACCACTCCGTGGGTGCCCGCCGGATCCGGCAACAGCAGCGCCTGCGTCGCCGTCGACCTGATCTTCACCGACGGCAGTGATCTACGGGACTCGGGCGCCACCGACCAGTCCGGCACCGGCGTCCATCCGGTCGACCAGTGCGACCGTCTCGCGCTCGACACGTGGAACCACGTCACCGTGAACCTCGGCGAGGTCAAGGCGGGGCAGAAGGTCAGCAAGATCCTCGTCGGTTACGACCGGCCGGGCGCGACAGGTGGCTATCGCGGCTACATCGACGACTTGAGCATCGGCTGACACCGGGAATCCGGTCGGTCGGCGGTCTTGGGGAGGGCCACGGTGCCCGCTGGACCTCTCCAAGACCGTCACCGGGGAGCTGGGCAAGGGAGGCGCCATTCGCCTCCTTGGCAGGCGGTTGTTCGAGTTGTCCGGGTTCCGGGGGCCTGTGGGCTGGTCAGTGGCCGGTGGGGGTGTCTCCGCGGAACGCTCCGGTCACTACGGGGACCAGTTGCCGTTCGAGCTGCTCGGCGGGCAGGGCGGCCAGTTCGGTGCCGATGGGTGCCAGGGCGAGCCAGTTCAGCAGGCCGGCCGCGCAGCGCGTGCGGAAGATCAGTTCCTGTTCGTCGACTCCGGGAAGGTTCGGTGTCAGTACGCGGAGGACCTCCCGGCGGCTCTGGTCGAACTTGCCGTTCAGCCGCTCCCATCCCTGGGGCGGTTCGATGCCGACCCGGGCCACGGTCCGCATCACGGCCAGGTCCTGTCCGCCGGCCGCCAGTGCGCGCATCATCGGCCGGGCGAACGCTGCCGCCACCTCCTGGAGTGTCGCGGTGGAGCCGAGCGCACCGATCTCCAGGAGCTGCGCGTCCAGATACCGTTCCAGCGCGTGCTCGATCGTCGCCTCGCACAGCGCCTTCAGCGACCCGTAGTGGTAGCTCACCGCGGCGACGTTGGCTCCGGCGCGATCGGTGATCTCGCGGAGCGTCACACCCTCCTGGCCCCGTTGCGCGAGCAACTCCAGGGCAGCCGTCTGCAGACCGTCCCGCGTGCGCTGCCCGGCCTCCCGGCGCAGGTCCGCCTTTTCCACCCTCGTCATGCCATGTACTCAAGCAGATGCTTGAGTACATTGTCAACAGTCACCTCGCGAGTCGAGCCCGAATCCGAGCAAATCCGGTCCCAGCGCGAGCGCGGCGCCAGGCACGGCATCGACACGCAGGCTCGCGAGAAGGGGGACGAACGACTGGACGACAAGCCCCCGTCGACCGACTCCGACCCACACCTGACCGCCAAGGAGATCACGGTCGACCACAGGGCGCACCTGGAAGCCGGGCATGGATTTCGCGATCCGACAACAGCACCGCATCGCGACCGCGACATCCGGTCGCCGCTCCGGATCACTGACACAGAACCGGTCCTGACCAGCCACAATGCAGCCGCCCGCATGCCTCTGCGGCCGCACGGCCAATGAATTCAAACAGCGACTTGACAGCCTGCGTCGCCACTCATAATCTCAAGCGAGCGTTTGAATTACTAAGGGCCTGCGGGAGACCGTTGCGACGGATCCCGGATCCCGGATCCTGCGAACCGACCTGGAGGAACACGACATGAAGCTGCTCAGCCGGAAGTCGATCACCGCCGCGACCGCGGTGGCTGTCCTGGGCGGTCTGTCCATCGCCGCCGCGCCGACGCAGGCCGCGAGCCCCGCCCACAGCAGCGCGACGGCCCAGAGCAGTACGACGGCCCCGGACCTGACTCCTCGCCAGCTGGCGAAGCTGCCGCTCACCGACCGGCACCTGACCAAGCACGAGAGGCGCAACCTCGCGATCGTCCTGCGCGACTACTACGTGGCCGAGGGCGACCACATCGACGTCCCGACGTTCGTCAACAGCTTCACCAAAGACGGCGTCTTCAACGACATGGTCCCCGGCGTCGCCTACCGCGGCGAGGCGCTCGGCAACGTGCTGCCCTACATGGCCAACCTCTTCCCCGACGTCCACCGTGAACTCAAGCGCATCACCGTGAACGGCGACACCATCAGCATCGAGCTGTCGATCCAGGGCACCTTCGAGGGACCCCTGCAGTCACCCGCGGGCACCGTCAAGCCCAACGGCGCGAAGATCGACGTACCGACCGCCGACTTCTGGTACCTGCGCAACGGCAAGGTCGAGAAGTTCAACTGCTTCGTCGGCTACTCGACCATGTACCAGCAGATGGGCGTGAACATCGACTGGGCCTCGGCCGTCAACAAGCACTGAACCACTCCCCGGCGGATTGATCCCCGGCACTACCGGCCGCACAGCACCCGCCGACGCTCGGCTGCCGGCGGGCCGGTGAGACCGAGCCGTGCGGCTTTCCCGGGGCGAGACGCGGTCACACCGCACGGCGCGCCACTTCCCCGAGCCATACGTGCGGCACCCGCTCACCACCGGCGATCCCCTCACCCGGCTGCAGCTGCAGGTAGAAGACCGCCTTCCCTCTCGTCACCCACTACGGTCGGAGAACCCCTTGAAGGCCACAGGCAACACCATCTTCGTCGCCGGAGCGACCTCTGGCATCGGCCTCGGCCTCGCGCTGCGGCTGCACGCGGCAGGCAACCGGGTCATCGTTTCCGGGCGTCGCGAGGGCAGGCTGGCAGAGATCGTCTCGGAGAACCCCGGCATCGAATCCGTCGTGCTCGACGTCACCGACCCGGTGGCCGTCCAGGACGCCACCGCGCAACTGCTGCAACGCTTCCCCGACCTCAACGTCCTGGTGGCGATGGCCGGCATTATGCTGCCGGAGGACCTTCACAGCGGTGGTTTCCTCGACACCGCGGAAGCGACGGTGGCGACCAACCTCCTCGGCCCCCTCCGCCTCGTGGCCGCTCTGACCGAACACCTCGCCACCCGGCCTCAGGCGACGATCATGACCGTGTCCTCCGGGCTGGCATTCGTCCCCCTCCCGATCACCCCGACCTACAACGCCACCAAGGCCGCCATCCACTCCTTCACCGAGAGCCTGCGTGTCCAACTGGCGGACACTCGCGTCGAAGTCCTGGAATTGGTCCCCCCGGCGGTGCGCACCGCCTTGATGGGGCAGGAGGACTCCGAAACCGCCATGCCCCTCGACGCCTATCTCGATGAGGTCATGAGCATCCTCGGCTCCGGCGAACAACCGAATGAGATCCTCGTCAAGGCGGTCGAACCGCTGCGGTTCGCCGAGGCCCGCGGTGAATACACCGACATGCTGCGCCTGCTGTCCAACCACTGACGACTGCGAACCGGCCGACCTGGACGGCGAGTTCGAGCGCGTGGGCGACCTCCTCGTCGCGCTGGAGCAGCGCATCCGCGAGGCTCTGCTGCCGGGCCCTCCCGACCTGCTCCGGACCACCGATCCGCTGGACGCTGTGGATTCTGCGCCGGTTCGAGGACCTCGTCGAGGAGTTCAGCGAGCGGCTGGACGGAGCCGTGGGCACGGCGGGCCGGATGCTGCCACCGTCGCTCTCCGGCTGGGGCATCCGTTCAGACCAACCTCGGCCGGGTCTCGCCCCAACCTCATTGAGACAACGTTAACTTGATTGCGCAACCAACTACAGAGGAGCGCACCGGCATGACGACCCGGCTCGGAATCGGTCTCCCGCAGAATCGGCAGTACAACCTCGGCAAGGACGTGCCCGATGTGGCACGCGCCGCCGAGGACATCGGATACGACAGCCTCTGGGTGTACGAACGGGCCCTGTTCCCGGAACCCCAGACCCAGCCCCTGTACGGCGTCCCGGGCCTGCCCTGGCCCGACGCCTACCGGGGCGTGGCCGAGCCGCTGGTCACGCTGACGCTCGCGGCGGCGGCCACCGAGCGGGTCGAGCTGGGCACCGCCGTACTGGTGGCGCCGCTGCACATCCCCTTCCAGCTGGCCAAGTCCCTGGCGACGCTGGACGCGGCGAGCGGCGGCCGGGTGATCGCGGGCTTCGGCAGCGGCTGGTCCCTCGACGAGTACGCGGCCGCCGGGGTGCGCCCGTTCGAGGAACGCGGCAAGGTCATGGACGAGATGTTCGAGGTGTGCCGGGCGGTGTGGGGCCCGGACCCGGTGGTCTACGAGGACGGCCGGATCACGAGGATCGCCTCGGCCGTGGTCGGGCCGAAGCCGGCCCGGCCGATCCCGATCCTGGTGCCGGCCAACACCCCGCGGGCGATGCGCCGGCTCGTCGACCGCGCCGACGGCTGGCTGCCGTACGCCGACGGCCCCGAGCAGGTGGCCGCTCAGTGGCGCCAGTTGCAGGATCTCGCCGCCGAGCGGGGCCGCACCCGGCCGCTGCGGACGGTGGTGCGCGTGAACCCGGACTACACCGCCAAGCGGTACGAAGGGCCCGACCGCCAGCCCTTCCAGGGCGACGTCCAGCAGATCGTCAGCGATCTGATGGCGTACGCCGAGATCGGTCTCGACGAGTTCCTGGTCGACGTCTCATGGGCCACGCGGGACGCACAGGAGCTGAAGGACGTGGCCGCCGAGGTGTACTCGGCGGCCCGTGCGGCAGGTTTCTGACCGGCTCGCTCGGTCCGCGGGGCGTTCGACCGGCACGATCTCGTCGTAGACGTCTCCGGGGCGCGGGTTGGTCCGGTCGGTCTCGCCACCGAAGCGGTGCATGACGCCCCAGACCGCGTTCAGCGCGGTCTGGACGGCGCCCTCGCCCAGCCCGCCGTCCAGGAGATGCCGTCGCCGGCGAGGAAGATACCCCGCTTGTCCGCGGGCAGCCGGTCCTGCACGAAGCGTTTCTTGCCGCGAAGCCAGAGCGTGGTGGCCCATGCCCAGCGAGTGGTCACGGCTCCTGCTGTGACCGGATCGGTCCGTACCCGGACCCGATGAGGCCTGTCGCCACTCCAGCCCCGCCGGTCAGGCTTGGGAACATGACCCGAGCACTGATCGTCATCGACGTCCAGGAATCCTTCCGCGCCCGTCCGCTGTGGGAGACCATCTCCGACCCGAAGATCGCAGACCAGGTGGACCGGCTGGTCCGGCTCGCCCGCCAGGCCGGGGACCTGGTGGTGTGGGTGCTGCACTCCGAGCCCGGCAGCGGTGACGTCTTCGACCCCGCCCTCGGACATGTCCGGCTGATGGAGGAGTTGCAGCGCCGGGACACGGAACCGCTGATCCACAAGACCTCGCACAACGCCTTCACCACCACCAACCTGCAGCAAATCCTGACAGAGCGCGGCATCCACGAGCTCACTGTCTGCGGCATCCGAACCGAGCAGTGCGTGGAGACCACCACCCGCGTCGCGAGCGACTTCGGCTACCTGGTCACCCTCGTCATCGACGCCACCGCGACCAACCCCATCCCGCACCGTGACGCTCCCGCCGACCAGAGCGTCGCCGAACTGCTCTCGGACCCCCGCACCCTGAGCGCAGAGGAGATCATCAGGCGCACGGAGTACGCCCTTGCCGGACGCTTTGCCACCATCACCACTGTCGGACAGCTGGAAGCCGCGGCCGGGTCTCGGGCATGATGACCGGATCGTGAGCCACATCGTCTTTCTCCTGGTGCCCGGACTCCATCTGCTGGATCTGGCAGGCCCCGCGCAGGTCTTTTCCACGGCCTCCGACTTCGGGCACTCCTACACACTCGGCTACGTCGCCGAGCAACCGCTGGTCCCCACCGCTCAGGGCCTGCCCCTGGCGGCCCGGCTCGACTGGCCCGAACTCGACCACGAGGACCTGATCGTGGTGCCCGGCTGGCGGGCGCCCACCCTGGCCGGCAGTCCAGCCATCGGCGCGGCCTCCCTGCAGTTCCTCCGGGACCACCACGCCAGGGGCGGCACCGTCGCCAGCGTCTGCGCCGGAGCCGAGGCGCTCGGCCGAGCCGGCCTGCTCGACGGTCGCCGCTGCACCACCCACCACGATGTGCAGGACGAGCTCGCACGCCGCTACCCCAGGGCGACAGTCATTCGCGATGTTCTGTACACCGCCGACGACCGGGTGGTCACCTCGGCCGGCATCGCCAGTGGCATCGACCTGGCCCTGCACCTGATCGCCACCCGGCACGGCCCCGCCGTCGCCGCACAGGTGGCCCGGGACATGGTCGTCTACGCGCGGCGCAACGGCCATGAACCGCAGACCAGCGCAATGCTCAGGTACCGATCCCACCTCGACGACACCGTGCACCACGTCCAGGACCTGCTCGACACCCGCTTCGACCAACCGTTGCCCCTGTCCGCCCTGGCCGCGACCGTGGGCGTGAGCGAACGTACCCTCACCCGCCTCTTCACCCGCGCCACCGGCGGCCTCACCCCCCTGCGCTATCAGCAGACCCTCCGTCTTGAACGCGCCGAGCACCTCATCACCCACGGAGCCACGGTCGATGCCGCCGCCCGCGCGGTCGGCTTCGAGGATCCCCGCATGCTGCGCCGCCTGCGAGCTCGCGAGCACTGACCAGGAGCAACGCACGCCAGAACGCCGTACGAACCACTCCTGGCAACGGGACGGGCGACCAGAGGAGCGATGCGGATACCGCCATCACCTTTGAGCGACCGGCTGTCCAAGGGGAGCCGTCAACAGCATGGCGAGGGGCAGCTGCCCGGCTGGTTCACAGGTCACGCGACCGTACGTGGACGTGGCCGGCGAGGGGGTATGCGGGCGGTGCCGCGGGCAGGAGTGTGGACAGTTCGTACCGGCTCTTCTGGGCGACACGGCAGGACGCCGTGTTGTCCACTTGGTGCACGAGTTCCAGGCGGGTCAGCCCGTCACGGGAGAAGACGGTGAAGGCCCAGTTCGTCAGCGCCTGCAGTGCCCGGGGTGCCACTCCCCGGCCGCGTGCACGCGCCGCGGTCCAGTAACCGACCTCGGCGGACGACGCGCGCAGGGTGACGTCCTTGAGGACCACGTGCCCTGCCAACTGTCCCTCAGCACCTCCGGGTTGGGATTCCACGACGGCGAATCCGAAGTGGTGACCCGTCTCCCATCCCTGTTGCTGGTCCTGAATCCACTGTGCCGCACCCACTTCGTCGTTCACGCCTGCGCTTGTCCAGCGGCGCATGGCCTCGTCGCGATACAGCTCGACCAGCTCGGCAGCGTCTGCCGGACTCCAGGGGCGCAGTACGAGAGCGGGTGCTGTCGGTGTGGCGTCTGCCCTCAGTCGTCCAGCGGTCTTGTCCATCGGTCGAGAGTACTGACCCGCCGTGGCTTGCAGCGCTACGTCTGGCTGTGCGGCGGGGCTGTGGAGCCGTTGTGTCATCGGCCTGCCCGTACCCGCAACGCCGTGACGGACCAGCCGACCAGCGGGGCCAGGCGTTCCGGTGCCGGCCAGCCGTTGATCAGCGCGAGCAGCTGGAGGTACTCGTCCCTGCGGGGATCGCTCGCGGCTTCCAGGCGGTGCAGCAGCCACGTGTGCAGCCCGGCGTCATCGGGGCGGCCGTGGACGAGCGCGCAGCGAGCGGTGAGCGCAGCGACGACCGGATCGGCCTGGGGCGAATCCGCCCTGATGCCGCGTGCCACGGCCGGTGCGACAACGTCACGGGCGACGGCGACCGCGTCCGGGCGCGGGAGCCTGGGGGCACCCTCGGGCAGGCTGCCCGCATGGTCCTCGGCCAGGCGCCGCATACGGGCGCGGAAGTCCGGGTCCAGGGACAGCTCGGCCAGCTCCACCCACGCCCTGACCTGTTCATCTGTGGGGTTGTCGGGAAGTTCGGGTGTCATGGAGCGCCGAGCTGCGGCGTGGGAGACGTTGTGGAGGCCTTCGAAGACGGCATCGAGGAAGTCGTCGATCATGCGTCGGCGTTCGGCTGCGGACAGTGTGGCCAGCTGGTGCATGAGTTCCATCTCCTGAGGGGTGGGCTCGCGTTCGGCGGCGGCCGTCAGCACCGCCCGTCGCAGACGCAGGACGCTGATCTGCACGTCCAGTGCGGCGGCGTGCTCGGCGGCGACTTCACCGAGGGTGAGTTCCTGGTCCACGACCCGCCGGATCACGTCCAGGCCGAGTCCCAGTTCCCGCAGCGTCCGCACGAGGGCAAGGCGAGCGACGGCATCCGGGGCGTAACGCCGATAGCCGGCGGGAGTGCGGCCGGCAGGTGCCACGATGCCGCGATCGGAATAGAACCGGATCGTCTTGACCGACAGCCCGGTGTGCCGGGCCAGTTCACCGATCGAGCAGAGAGTGCCGCCGTCCATGAGTCCACCTTCCCGTCTCCCCCTGCGGGAGACTCAAGTCTGCGCCCCGGCTGCGGCTGCTGGTGGCCGCGGATGACCGTGATGCCGACGGTGAAGACGACGGTCGGTGTTCTGTTCGTCGGCATGCCGACTGCGACGCCGGCGCCGGACTCCTGCCGGCAGGCCTGCGATACGTTGCCCGCCATGACTGGACTCGACCCCCTCTGGCCGCCTGCACCGATCAGGACCGAGCGGCTCGTGCTGCGCCAGTCCGAGGCCCGCGACCGTACGACGTTCATCGAGCTGTTCGCCTCGCCGGAGGTGGGCACCTACGTCGGCGGCCCTCGACCGCGTGATGAGCTGGAGGGCTCCGCACCCGAGGTGCCCGGACGGCGCCCGGGCCTTTTCGTCATCGATCTCGACGGAGCGATGATCGGCATGATCACGCTCGACCGGCGCGGCGCGGAGCGTCCGGGGTACGTCCGTCCGGATGCCGGGGAGGCCGAGCTCGGCTACATGTTCCTGCCGCAGGCGTGGGGACACGGGCACGCCACTGAGGCATGCGCCGCGGCACTTGGCTGGTTCGCCGACGCGCTCCCCGGTGAACCGGTGGTGCTCTGCGCCCAGACCGCCAACGTCCGCTCCCTGCGCGTCGCGGCGAAACTGGGGTTCACCGAGGTGGAGCAGTTCGAGGAGTACGGCGCCGAGCAGTGGTTCGGCGTGTGGTCCTCACCCACGCCGTCCGGCTGAGCCCGCCCAGCGCCGGGGATCGGATCTCGTCGGAGACCAGGCGGTCCAGTACGGCGGTGGACGGCCTCGCACAACCCTTCAGCCCGCTGACGGGTCCCATACTCGGCGGCGGGCAGCGGGCCTCCGCGGCCCGGCCCCGTCCGTTTCCGGCCTCGCAGCGATCCCGGGAGCCTCACCGTGCGCCACATCAGATCCTCCAACACCAGCAGACCGCGCCACGCCACCGCCGCCACCGCGGCGACACTGCTGCTGATGATCGGTGCCACCATCACGGCGACGGCCCCGTCCGCCGAGGCCGCTCCCGCACCCATCACACACGACGACTTCAACAACGACGGCTACCGCGACCTCGTGGTCTCGGCCCCCGGCGGAACCGTCAGCGGGAAGAAGGGCGCCGGCTACGTCGCCGTCCTGTATGGCTCCGCGAGCGGCCTGTCGACCGCACACCGGGCGACGTTCAGTATGAGCACCCCCGGTGTGGTGGGCCTCGCCCAGACCGACGACCACTTCGGGCAGGCCACGGCCACGGCCGACCTCGACCGGGACGGCTACGACGACCTGATCGTGGGCGCGCCCGGCAGGGACATCGGTGCGGCCGTCGACGCGGGCTCGGCCACCGTCCTGTTCGGCTCGGCCACCGGGCTGCACGCCACGGGCAGCAAATGGTTGCAGGAGATCACCCCGGTGGCGGGCAACCGCTTCGGCGCGGCGCTGGCCGCCGGCTGGTTCAAGGTGGACGACTCGTCGGTGGCCATCCTGTCGAAGGACACCCTGTGGTCCTTCGGCTTCGAGGTCACCTCCAGCGGGCGTCGGATGGAAACGGACTACAGCCCCCTGTCCATGTTCGTGCCCTCGGACTTCCGTCCCACCGCCCTCACCATGGGCGACTACAACAAGGACCGCGCGGACGACCTGGTCATCCTCGGCAACGGGACCTTCGACACGGCCGGCGTGTACGGCAGGGCCATGTTCGTGTCCGGCGGACGTGGCGGGTGGGCTGACCACTACGAACTGTCCGGCGGCGGCCAGGTCGGAGCCTCGGGGGACGTGAACAAGGACGGTTACACCGACGTCGTGGTGGGAGCACCCGACGAACGGGACTCCCAGGGCAACCTGACCAGCGCCGGTGTCTTCTTCGTCCACTTCGGCGGACCCAACGGACCGGGCAGCCCGAGCGGCGGATACAACCGTCAGTTCTGGACGCAGAACTCGTCGGGCGTCCCGGGCGTCAACAGGCCCGGTGACCGCTTCGGCGGCGCCCTCAGCGTCCGGGACGTCGACGGCGACGGCTACGACGACGTGGCGATCGGCGCACCGGGCAACGACATCGGCAGCGCCGTCGACGCCGGTACCGTCTGGGTCATGCGCGGTTCCGCGTCCGGCCTGACCACCAAGAACATCCGCGTGCTCAGCCAGAGCCCACAGGCTGTCCCCAGCATCCCGGAAAGCGGTGACCAGTTCGGCGGTGCGGTGCGGCTCATCGACGCCGACCGCGACAACAGGGCCAGCCTGATCGCCGGTGCTCCGGGCGAGGACGGCGGCAACGGCGGGGTCTGGGTCTTCCCCGCCACCACCAGCGGGCCTTCCACCGACCGCTCATGGTCCTTCAACGGCAGCACACTGCACGCTCCCAACCCCGGCGCCCGCTTCGGCCAGACCCTGGCCCCGCACGGCCGCTGACAGCAGACCCACCAGCCGCTGAACGCCGGCAGCCGGGCAGGTCTCGGGCGTCTGTGGCCAGGGGGAAGCGGACGAACAGCGGTGTCGGAGGCCAAGCCACGCAGAGGTGCGCTGCCGGTGAGGGTACGGGTGGCGCCGGCCCCAACCCGGGGCGGGCGGGGGCAGCAGTCCCCTGAAGACGAGTCCGGGCCCACCCGCTACGGGGGAAAGCGGTGGACCCGGACTGGGCCAGGCTCCCACACCGCCACCCTCGGCGCACGGCATTCACCTCCTTCGGCCCCGCTCGCGTGTGGGCTGTCTGGTCGGGCGCAACTCTGAAGGAGTTATTGCGAAGTTTTCGCTTCATATCTACGGTGAGGGCATGCGTCCGAAGCGTGAGCCCGAGCAGATCACCGACTTGTCACGGTTGAGAGTGTTCATGAACCCGCTGCGGATGCAGCTCTGCCGACTGCTGCTCGCTGCAGGCTCGGCGACTGCCTCTCAGCTCGCGGAGTATGTCGACGAGACTCCGTCGCTGGTCAGTTACCACCTGCGCAAGCTGGCCGAGCACGGCTTCGTGGCCGAGGCGAGCGGCCAGGGTGCCGACGGGCGTGAGCGGTGGTGGCAGGTATCGTCCGAGGAGGGCTGGGGCTTCCGCGAGTCGGACTTCACGGCCACGCCCGAGGGAGCCGCCGCCGTCGGTGCGGTGACGCGCGGTCTCTTCGACACCCGTATCACCCAATACCGTGCCTACCTCGACCAGAAGTCCGCTTGGGGCACCGCGTGGACCGACGCGTCCTTCAACTCGGAGTGGCTGCTCGACCTGACCCCGGCGGAACTCGCCGAGATGAGCGATGAACTCGAGGCGCTGACCCGGCGGTGGCGAGAGCGCGGCAAGGCAGCCAAGGCGGCCGGCGACACCGAGGACCGCGAACACGTGTCCCTGTACCTCTACGGCTTCCCCTTCCGGCCCTGACGCCGCCGTATCCCTCGACTTCCTGGAGCCTTCCATGGCCACCGCAGAGACATCCCTGCCCGAACGCGCCACCATCCCGGCTTACCGCGACGGCAATGTGCTGCGCTGGCTCACCGCGTACACCGCCTCCCTCGTCGGCGACAGTGTGTACTTCATCGCCCTCGGCTGGTCCGTTCAGAAGACCGCCGGCTCCACCGAAGTCGGCCTTGTCATGGCCGCCGGGGCGCTGCCTCGGGCGTTACTCATGCTCGGCGGGGGCGTGGTCGCCGACCGGTTCGACCCCCGCCGGGTGATTCTCGGCAGTGACGCGCTGCGCTGTCTCCTCATCCTCGCGGTGGCAGCCGGTATCGCTCTGACCGCACCGGCTCTGTGGATCCTGGTCGCGGTGGCGATCGTCTTCGGCGCCATCGACGCGTTGTTCGTACCCGCGGTCGGTGCCCTCCCGCCGCGGATCACCGGTCCCGACCAGTTGGCCCGGGTCATCGGCCTGCGCTCACTGTCGATGCGCCTCAGCCAGATCGCGGGTCCGCCGATCGGCGGCCTGGCCATGGGGCTTGGAGGCCCGGCCGCCGCCTTCACCGTCGCCGGCCTGCTCTTCGCCCTCTCCCTGCCACTCCTGTTGACGATACGGATACGGTCTCTCGGAGTGCGCGACGCGGAGCAGCAGCCGGAGCCGGGCACGGCCCGCAACGACCTCCTCGACGGCCTCCGGTACATCCGCCGCCACCGCCTCATAGGCCCGCTCGTCGCCATCGGCGCCATCTGTGAACTCGGCCTCGTCGGCACCCTCAACGTCGGCATGCTGCTCCTCAACGCCGAGCGCGGCTGGGGCCCTTCCGGTTACGGCTGGATCGTCAGCAGCTTCGGCGCGGGAGCAACGGCCAGCGCCGCGCTGCTCGCCATCGTCGGCCGGCTGCCGCGCGCCGGGCTGCTGCTGGCCGGAACGCTGCTCGTGTGCTGCGTGGGAGCGGCCGCCCTCGCGGTTGTGCCGGCCCTCTGGTCCGCTGCCGTGCTGGCCGCGGTGGTCGGGCTGAACGCGGGCATCTTCGGCAGCCTCGGCAATGCCCTTGTCCAGATCACGGCGGACCCCGCCTATCTCGGCCGGGTCACCTCGGTCGCCATGCTCACCATGGTCGGCCTCGCGCCCCTCAGCTACCCGCTGGTCGGCGCCGCCATCGGAGCCTGGGGCGCTGCCCCGGTGTTCGCAGGCTGCGGCTGCTTCGCCGGCCTGGGCGTGGTCATCGCCCTGGCCTCCGACGCGGTGCGGCGTGCCGAACTGCCGCGGCAGCGGACAGGAGTGACCGCCTAGGCATCCGTGCCGCAGAAGCTCGTGCTCCGCCTCCGGCCTTGTCGACTGCCGATGCAGTGGCAGTAGTCGACTCCCCCGGGTCCCGTTCTCAGCAGGGGCTGGATGGGACGCCTCCGGGTGTCTGCCTCAGGACTGGTCCCGAAGGATGTCGGTGACCGCTTGGCTGAACTCCGCCGGCTGCTCGACATGACCGAAGTGGCCGCTGTGTTCGAGAACGGTCAGCCGTGCTCCGGGGATGCCGTCCCGCAGCATCACAGCCCAGCGCGGGCCGCAGATGAAGTCGCGTCGCCCTGCGATCACCACAGTCGGCGCGGTGATCTCGGCCAGCCGGTCCCGGACGTCGAAGGGCTCCCCGCCGGGTGCGGTGGCCGGCTCGGCGGAGATGTGTACCCGGGCCAGGAAGTCGGCGAACTCGGACTCGCGGGCCCAGAAGTCGGCGAAGTAGACCGGCAACGCCTCGCGCAGCAGTGCGCTGACCTGCTCGTCGTCGCCTGCGGTCAGTGCGCTCTGGAACGCCGCCGGGACGTTGGCAGCCTCGGGCCGGTCCGGGTAGATGTCCGGGTAGGCGGCCAGTCCGGCCATCGCGGCCTCCCACCAGTCCGGGCCGCCGACCGGTGAGGTGTGGTGGAGAACCAGGCCGGCCAGCCGGTCCGGGTGGTCCAGCGCGTATTGCTGGGCGACGAAACCGCCGTACGAGTGGCCGAGCAGATGAACCCGCGGTTCGCCGAGATGGTCGATGAGGGCGGCCAGGAACTGGACGTAGGTGTCCAGGCCGTAGACCGCCGGACGGCCCGAAGAACCCGTGCCGACCGGCTCCGGGTAGACCACGGTGAAGTGCTTCTCCAGCTCAGGGGAGCGAAGGTAGGCGTAGTCGAAGCCGGGGCCGCCCGGATGGGCGACGAGGATCGGCCCGGTCCCGGCTACGTGATAAGTCAGCTGGACGCCGTCGACGGTTATGTAGCTCATCCGATGTACTTCCTGTTCCGTTAGGGGTGACGCTGATCGGGGCGGGGCCTGCCGGTCCAGGCCACCGGATGGTCAGTGGTCGATCTCCGTCCGGTGTGCGGAGAAAGGCCAGGACTCGAACGGGCGAGAAGTCGCCTGTGCCGGGGACGTCGGGCTCGGGGCCGTTGGCCACCGGGCTGCGGTCACCCGGTGTGGCCTGCGCGGCCGGCACGTTCGGCTTCCGGGGCGCCTCCGTGCAAGGCCGCAGGGGATACCCGCTGTCCAGATCGGTGAGGCGCAGCGGAGATCGGTGATCGCCTGGTCGCGTACCTTGGACGGCACCGCCCCTCACGCGGACGTCACGGATCGCATCCGGGCTGACGACCAACAGCGGGAGGACATCGACGCGTTGCCGCTCCCACCCGAGCCGAAAGATGCCGAATCCCGGCGGTGCGGCTTCCCGGGCCGTGGCGTCGGCGGAGAGCGTCCCGCGCGGCCCGTCAGCCTTCACTCCCCTGCTGTTCGCCACCGGCCGATGCCCTCCAAGTAGTGCTCGACGACTGTGTGGTTCGGCTGAACGGTCATGTGTGGGCCTCCCCCGTCTCGTTCGAACGCGCCACGCCGTGTTCCATGTTCCCCAGCGATCTTGGGGCCCGGACGGTGCTGCGCAGAGTGACGTACACGGAGCCCGGTTCGTCGCGAGCCTCCGGGCGTGCTTCAGAAGTGCACCGTGGGTCTCGCGCCATAACTGACGGTGCCCGTGCTCCCGTTTGCGAATGTCGCGTCGCCGCAGTATTGGATTCACGCATCCCTGAGTTCACCGGTTACCGCGTGAGCGACCTCGCGTACCGAACGTCTGCAATTGCGCGGGCTTCGAGAGGCCGCGCCGACTCGTAACCCCATCCGTCGGCCGTCCAATTGGCCCGCCGAGGCTGCTTCGAGGTGACCGATCGGGGCCTGGTGACGGGAACGGGAATCCAGCGTCATCAGTACGTTTCCGTCGACATCCGGCCCGCCCGTTGTCGGCCTGCCTGCTGCACCTGGAGGGCGACGGCGACAAGTCGGCGCTGCCCCCGATCTCCGTCGTCAACGACTACCTGGTCTCCTGGTTCATGACGGCCGGTATCGCCGAGGCGCCGCGACGGCACGCCGTGGACGGCGGCAGCTACCGCGTCCACGTCTCCCTCTCCGTGTCGCCCCGTGGATCCTCTCCTCGATCCCCGTTGTTCGGGACGCCCTGAGTGGCTGTCCGCAGTCTGACCTCCTGCCAACCCGCCGGCCACACGGACACCCTCCGGATCAGCGCCGAACGGGTGTTGATTCCCGCGTGAACCAGACCGTGGAACCTGGGTTCTTCGGAACATGAACAACACTGGCGGGGCGAGCTGCGAGAACCATCTCCCTGAACCGATGAAGGGACGAAAACCATGTCAGGCAATTTCGGTGACTTCCAGATCGGCGTGTATTTCGACGCGGTCAACGGCGTCACTTCGCACTACCCGTTCGACGCCGCGTCGGTCGAGCGCAAGGCGGCCGAGACGCTTCCCGACTGGGTGTACCGGTACGTCTCGGCGGCCGCCGGCGACGGGCGGACCCAGCGCGCCAACATCGCCGCGTTCTCGCGCTACGGGATCATTCCCCGGATGATGGTCAGCCCGCCCGAGCGTGACCTGTCCAGGGGGCGTTGAAGGTGAGCCGGTCCACGATGGCCGCGCAAAGCCGTGGGTCACAAGGCGAACCAGGACAACGGACGAAGTAGTGCGCCACCAGTTGTCACGGATAAGAGGTGGTACGCGCTACGTGGGCATGGAGCAGGCTCGAGGACGATTCAAAACCGTGGCGGGAGTATGCGGGGATCGCGCGAGGACTGGAGTGCACGGTCACTCGTTCCAGTCCGAGTTCCCCGGCCCTGGCCAAGACCGCGTCGATCAACCGGCCACCCAGGCCGCCGTCACGCTCACCGGGAATCACGTAGACGCACTGCAGGTCGCCTGATGCCCGCTCCAGGGCACGCGGACTCGGAACCCGCCGCAGAACGGCCAGCCAGGCCATGCCGATGATCGCCTCATCGCGGACCAGGACCATGCACCGATGCGAGGACGCATTCTCCCTCGCCCACTCGACGAAGTGCTGCACAAACTCTTCGTGGTCGGTGACGGGCACCTCTTGGTTTTCGAGGATCCACTGCCACCGAAGCTCGGCAACGACGTTCAGTTCGTGCGGGGCTGCCGCACGGATAGTGATGTTGTTGTCCACTCACGCATTGTGCTGTGGTCCCGCCGCCGACGTCATCCGCACGAGGGACACACCCTCGGCCGCTTGTCGAGTCTCGTGGCCACGGCCCAGTGCCTCTTGAGACGGCTGGGCACTGTCCGATGGCTTGTGTGACTGGCCAGTGATCATGTCGTTCTGGCCTGCCTGAAGCGGGGCGAACTGTCGGATACAGAGTGGACTCGGTTGGAACCACACCTGCCGAAGAACGTGGGGCGGGGCGGGCGTTGGAAGACCCACCGCAGGGTGCTCAATGGCATTCTCTTTCGCCGGCGGATCGGTATCCCCTGGCGAGACCTGCCGGCGTGGTTCGAAAAGCGGAAGACAGTGTACGACCGGCATCGCCGCTGGTCGGCGGATGGCACATGGAAACGGATTCTGCAGGCTCTCCAGGCCGAGGCGGACTCGGCCTCATGTAGAGCCCACCCGCATGCCTGGGGTGCGCCCGTAGGACCGCACCACACGTTTCGGGCGGTAGCTGCCAGGTACGGCAAGCGTGCCTACGTCTGCCACGGAACCGTCACCATCGCAGCCGTACGGCTCTGGCTCCGAGCCTGGGCTCGGGGCATACGAGACATCGAGCAGGGTTCCCGCCTCCGACGATGCATCCGCAGCGTCCACTTGATCAAGTGGCTTAGGGTTCCCGCATGACGACCACACTGTGTCTGGAGCAGATCACCCCCGCCAACTTCGACGTCGCGATCGGTCTGCGGGTTCGTCCGGATCAGGAGCACTTGGTCGCGCCGGTCGTGAAATCTCTGGCCGAGGCATATCTCTATCCCGGCATAGCCTGGCCCCGCCTCATCCTTGACGGTGACCGTCCCGTCGGTTTCCTCATGGCCTTCTTCGACATCGATTGGAGGGGCGACGGCACAGGCACCGACATCCGTTCCGGTCTCTGGCGGCTCAACATCGCAGATGGCGAGCAGGGCCGAGGTTACGGGCGCTTCGCGGTCGAGTCCGTCGCTGCTGAAATCCGCCGTCGAGGCGGCACCCGCCTCACCACCACCTGGCATCCGGGCACGGACGGCCCCGAAGGTTTCTACCTCGGGCTCGGATTCCGTCTGACCGGTGAGACCAGCGGAGGCCAGACAGTCGGCGAGCTGGACCTGCGCTAGGACTCGGCCTATCGCACAGGCCCTGACAGGGCGGGGCTTGCTCGGTCGCCAGGAAGGGGCTGTGCGTCGAGGGGATACAGGCGTCGTTCCACGGCACCTCTGTCGCAGGCCGATGGCATGGTCACGACGCGAGGGAACAAGGGGCAGCCCAACCCCGCCGGCGCAGGCAGGCGGGGTCGGTGCGGAACGAGTCGGCCCCCCTGTCACCACTCACCCGCGGCAGGCGAACGCGAGGACGACCGGGCGCCGGGACTCGGAACCCGTCGTCAGGCGAGGTGCCGGGAGAAGAACCTCAGCGTGCTGTCCTGCTCGAATGCCGGCAGGTCTCCGTGTTTGCCGGGGTTGGCGTGGAGCGTCTTCTCGGTCGAGGCGAAGGCGTCGAACAGCGCCAGGCACTGGTCACGCGGCACACGCTCGTCGTCCCACTGCACCAGGAACTCCACCGGAACGGTGATCCGTGCGGCGTCCTCGCCCGAGGCCGAGGCTCCGCCAAGGCCCAACACGGCGGCGCGGACGCGGGGTTCGGCGGCGACGAAGGGAACGCCGAGTCCGCATCCCAGCGAGACTCCCCAGTAGCCCACCGGCCCGTCGCCCACGTGATCGAGTTGTTGGACGGCTTCCAGCACCGTCCGCCATTCCGGAACCGTCTGGCGGGCCACGAGCGCCTGGAATCCGGCGATCAGCGGCGCGAGTTCTTCCCCGGCCGCCACACGTGCCTGGTTCTCGGTCGCGATCCGGTTGTACCTCTCGTCCAGTGGCCGATCGCCATGGCCGGGTACGTCGACCGCCATCACCGCGAACCCGCACTCGGTCACAGAGCGGCGCGCGCGGTCCACGATGTCGGGGGCCTTCTTGTGCTGACCGCCGCCGTGTCCCATCACGATGAGGGGACGAGTACCTGCAGCGCCTTCCGGCGTCCACAGGACGCCGGGAATGTCGTTGAGGACAAAAAGCTGTTCGCAGACGCCGTCGGAGGACGTCTCAGAGATGAAGCGCATTGCGTTTCAAGCCCTTCGGGATGCCTTCTGCGGGCACTCCTCAGGCCATGCGAGGGAGGGAGGCCCGACCTGTCACAGTGTTGATCGGTCTCGCCTCCTCAGTTCGCGGCAGACGCACGGCGGCGTTGAAACTATCACAAGGGTCGAACGAGACCTTGACGTCGGCGTTGCCTCACCCGCAGGCGGGGTTCACAGGTCCAGGACGAGGCGGGGGGATGTCGCGCGGGAGACGCAGGGGTACATGCGGCCCGTGGGGGCCCCGATGTCGTCGCGGTGTTCGGGTTCGCCCTCGACGACGGTGAGTTCGCAGGAGCCGCAGACGCCTTCGCGGCATCCGGAGGGGAGGGGGTGTCCGGCGTGGGTGAGGGCGTCCAGCAGTGATTCGCCGGGCGGCACCTGGATCGCGTGCCCTGAGCGGGCGCACAGGGCTTCGAAGTGTGCGTCGGGGGCGTACGTCCTGGGCGTCGGGTGGAAGCGTTCGGTGCGCAGTCGTTCGGTGCCGAACGCGGTGACTGCCGCGTCGAGCATCGGCGCGGGGCCGCACGCGTATACCAGGGTGCCGGGGGCGAGCGCCGATGCCAGGGTGGTCAGGTCGGGTCTGCCCTGGTGCCGGGTGGCGACGATCCGTACCCGGTCGCCGTGGGCGGCGCGCAGTTCGGCGGCGAAGGGCATGGTCGCCTCGGTGTGTCCGGCGTAGACGAGCGAGGCCGGGACACCGGATGCGACGGCCGCCCGCAGCATCGGCAGGAGAGGGGTGATGCCGATGCCGCCCGCGAGGAAGAGGTACGCGGGTGCGGGGGTGAGCGGGAAGTGGTTGCGCGGCAGTGACACGCCGAGGGTGCGGCCTGCGCGCAGGAAGCGGTGGATGTACTCCGAACCGCCGCGGCTGAGCGGGTCGTACCGTACGGCGATGCGGTAGGAGGTCCGGTCCCCCGGGTCCCCGCACAGGGAGTACTGCCGGGTCAGCCAGTTCGGCAGGTCCAGGTCGATATGGGCTCCCGGCTCCCAGGGCGCCAACGGGGCGGTGGCACCGCGCAGCAGGAGGGAGACGACGCCCTCGGCGATCGGCTCGATGCGGTCGATGGTCGTCTGTTGCATGGAAGTCACCTGTGGTCAGTAGAGCTTCCGGTAACCCTCGTGAAGGTTGCGTTCGAGGAGCTCCGGGTCGATGTCGAGTCCGAACTGGCCGGCTGCGATCTCGCCGACCGACGGGAGTTCATCCGCGAGTGCCTGGCTGGCGGGATCCCACAGCCGGGAGCGGATGAGCGCACGGCCGCAGTGGAAGTAGGCCTCTGTGACCTCGACGACGAGCGCCAGTTCGGGTTGCCTCGCCTCGGTCCGCATGCGCGCGAGGACATCGGGCTCGTCGGTGGGGTAGGCGTGGCCGTTGACGCGTAGCGTCTCCCGCAGTCCCGGGACGAGGAAGAGCAGCCCGATGCCGTCGTTCTCGGCGAGGTTGCGGAACGAGTCGGCGATCTTGTTGCCGGGTCGGTCGGGGATCGCGAGGGTGTGTTCGTCGAGGACCTTCACGAATCCCGGGTAGTCGCCGCGGGGTGAGCAGTCGGCGTTGCCGGCCGCGTCGGCTGTGGCGAGGGCCAGGAAGGGCGAGTGGGCGATGAAGATGCGGAAGTAGTCGTCGATGCGGTCGAGGATCTTGGCCTTGGTCATGGCTTCGGGTTCGCCGAGCCGGGCGCGGACCTCGGCCGGTGACATGCGCCGGGGGCGGGCAGAGGTATGCGTCATGAGGGCTCCTTCCAGGGCGAGGTGACGTGCGGAGGGGCAGGGGCGCGGGTGCGGGTGCGGGGTCACGGTGCGGAGTGCGTGCGCGATGCCGTGGGGCGTGTCCGGTGGGTTCCGGCCGGCGATCGAGCACGCTCCCGCAGGGCTGCCGGCAGTGGTCGATGACCGCTGCGCCGCAGCTCATGACAGTATTGTGAGCAATCATTCAGGTCCTGCGCCACTCGCATTCGCGGGGCCGCCGAGGAGACTCCATGGCATCGGGAAATCGCGGACTTCGGCCACGTAAACAGCCGCGACAGGCCCGGGCCGAGCTCACCCGGCAGCGCATCCTCACCGCCGCTGCTCACGTTTTCGCCGAGTACGGCTACGCCGCGGGGACCACCAACCGGATCGCCGAGCGGGCCAGGATCTCGATCGGGTCGCTTTATCAGTACTACCCGAACAAGGATGCGATCCTGATCGAGTTGCTCAACCGCCACCTCGATGCCGGGATGGCCGCCGCCACCGCCGGGATGGCCGCCGCCGGGTACGCGGGGGAAGGGGAGCCCGGCTCCCTCGAAGAGATCCTGCGCACCCTGGTGCGCGCCGCGATCGCCAACCACCACGACGATCCGCAACTGCTGCGCGTCATGGCCGAGGCGCCCCGCTCCCCCGAGCTTCTCGACAAGGTGGAGCAGCGGAAACGGGAACGGGTCGCCTTCGCCCGTGACTTGCTCGAACACCACCCGGAGGTCCGGGTCGACGACAAGGAGACGTCCGCCCAACTGCTCGTCTCCACGGTCGAACTCGTGGTCCACACACTCATCGCCGCGCCCAACGCCGTCGACGCCGAGCGGCTGGAGAGGGAACTCGTCGCGATGCTCACGCGCTATCTCACGGCGGCCTCGAGCCAGACGCCGCGCACAGCAACCTGACCGCCCTGGCATGGCTGCCCCGTCATCTCCCGGGTTCCGGCCGCGGGTTCCGGCTCGGCTGCCGGGTGACTCAACCCCCGTAGCCGATCCGTGAGTCCCGGTCAGCGACCGGCTCGTACGCGCAGGGAGGGAGGCTGGTCATGAGCGCCAGGTTCTCCCCTCGGCCGAGCCGGATCGGGGTGGGTGCGGTTGTCAGGGCTGGACGCGCATCCCCGGGTGCCGTCGTCTACCGGTGAACGCCCCCTATCCCGTCAGGGTCGGTCCACGCGGAAGTGGTAGCAGCCGTATTCGACGGCGCGGACGTGGACCTGGGCGGTCTCGGGGTCGGCGAACGCCTCGGCCAGTGCGTGTTCGAAGGCCGTGCGGGAGTCGTCGGGAAGCTCCAGCATGCGGCCGCCCGTGATGTGGCCTCGGCTGTCGTAGCGGCGCAGGACGCGCAGGGCGCCGGGGCGCGCCCAGGGGTAGCCGGGGTTCTCGCCGGACGGGCCGCCGCAGTCCTCGGCGTGGATGAAAACCGGCCCCTGTTCGTCGTACGCCCCGGGGTCGGCGTCCGTCCGCGCCGCCCACCGGCGCAGCGGGGCGTAGGAGACCAGGGCGATCCGCTCTCCGCGGGTACTGGACCGCAGGCAGCAGCGCAGAGGCGCGTCGCCCTCGTCGTCCGTGTACGGGCGTGGCGGATTGCCGGCGTCGTCATGGACACGGAGTTCCTTGAGTGCCGCGGCGGAGATGGGGAGGGGAGGGAAGGTGGGAGTCATGAGTTCACGGTGCCGCGGGCCGGCCCAGGACGCTGGCGGGAACCGGACGCCGTCTTCCGCGCCGGAGGAGCTCCCGTCAGAGGGGCCCGATGTCCCGTCCGCCGTCAGCTCTGCGGCGAACTCGCCGACGCCCGTGGCAGGCGTGGGGTGGATCGAGAGCGAACCGGTGGGTGCCCTGGGGCTCGTGAGGTGTGCGACGGCGCACTCTTCGAAGCAATCGCGCCACCTCGCGCTCCGTTAGTGCTTCAGCGCTCCTGGGCAGAGATCCCACGGTCAGCTCCGCACACCGCGGACCGCTCCCGCCGACCCCGGCCACACCTCTGGCGGACCACGCCCACGCCGGAGACCATGGCGCCCTGCGCTCACACGATCGCGACGTACACAACGTACAAGACGTACGAGACGTCACCCCGGACGACCGGCGCCAACAGCTTCGCACGACCTTCGGGCCGCACGGCGTGCGGTCACCCGAACCGCTCTCCCCGCACACGGTCCGCCACACGCGGGGCCGGGCCACCTTCGAGGAGTTGCCGAAATGTCCCACGATTCCCCCGAGTTACCCTCGGACCGGTCCCCGAACGACCACTCCCCGTATGACCGCTACCCGTACGAGCAACCCTCGTACGACGGCCCCCTGTACGACCGTCCTTCCCCCGCCTGGTCGACCGGCCAGGACGAGCCCTCCGGTGTCCGTCCGTCGAACGCCCACTCCGGTGCCCACCGCACCCTGCGTCTGCTGCGGCGGGCGTACCGATGGCAACGGCGCGTGGCGACCATCACCGCGCTCGGCTACTTCGCCGCCTTCCTCACCCTGACCGTCAAGGCGCCCTCCCTGATGGCCCGCCCCGGCCCCGGCGGCCTGTCCACCGGGCTGGTCCTGGCCCTCGTCCAGATCCCCGTCACCTGGCTCGCGGTCCTCCTCTACGAGGCCACCGCGCACCGCTTCGTGGATCCCCTCGCGCGTCACGCCCGCCGCCAGACGCGTGTGGCCGTCGCGGACCGGGAGCAGGGGCCATGACCGAGTTCAGTGGCTCCGCCCAGTCCTGGTCCCTCGTAGCGTTCTGCACGGTCGTCGCCCTCACCCTGCTGCTGTGCGTGCTCACCGGCCCGGAGGCGGACGACCTGGCCGAGTTCTACACCGGTTACCGGTCCCTCTCGCCGATACGCAACGGACTGGCCGTCGCCGGTGACTACATCTCCGCCGCCACCGTCCTCACCATCGGGGGGATCATCGCCCTGTGCGGCTACGACGGCATCGTCCTGGCCCTGAGCGCCCTGCTGTCCCTGCTGTTGCTGATGTTCCTGCTGGCCGAACCGCTTCACAACACCGGCCGCTACACCATGGGCGACGCGCTGGCCCGCCGCCATCCGGCGCGGTCCGTGCGTGTCACGGCCTGTCTGGTCACGCTGGCCGCGCTCGTCCCGATGATGGTCGTACAACTGGCCGGGGTCGGCGAACTCCTGGCGTACGTGCTCGGGTTCACCGATCCCGGCATGAAGAACGGCTGCGTGGCCGGGGCCGGAGTCCTCATGATCACCTATGCGGCGCTGGGCGGGATGCCCGGCACCGCGCTCGTCCAGATCATCAAGACCGTGGTGCTGCTCGGCTCCGGGCTGGTCGTGAGCGTCCTGATCCTGCGCATGTTCGGCTGGCAGCCCCAGGCGCTGTTCCATGCGGCGGCCGGGCAGAGCGGGGCGGGGCCCGCCTATCTGAAGTGGGGTCTGCAGTACTCCAGCAGCCCGCATCCCGCCCTGGACATGGCCAGCACCCAGTGCGCGATCGTGCTCGGCGGTGCTTGCCTGCCACATGTCACCATGCGGATGTACACCGCGGGCACCCCTCGTCAGGTCCGTCGTGCGATGTCCTGGGCGGTCTCCTCGGTGACCCTGTTCATTCTGATGCTCACGCTGATCTGCACCGGTGCGGCCGCGCTCGTCGGTCATGACCGCATCGCCGCCGCCGACGCGCACGGCACGACCGCCTATCTCCTGGGCGCCCGCGCCGCGTTCGGAACCAGTCTGTCCCGGCCGGAGAGTCTGCTCTTCGCCACCGTCACCACCGCCGTCTTCCTCACCCTCCTCGCCTCCGTCGCCAGCATGACGCTCGCCTGCGCCAACACCCTCGCCCACGACCTGACCGCGTCCCGCGCCACTCCCCCGGCCCCGGCCCGGGAACTCGCCCTCGCCCGGTTCAGCGCCCTGGCCGTGGGCATCCCCACCATCCTTCTGGCCGTCCTCGCCCAGCACCGCAGCCTTCAGCCGCTGGCGACCGTCTCGTTCACCCTGGGCGCCTCGGCCATCGCTCCCGCGCTGCTCTACACCCTCTTCTGGCGCCGCTACACGCGCACCGCACTCCTGGCCACCCTCATCGTGGGAACCCTGAGCGTCCTGGCCCTGGCCCCCGGCACCACGCTGGTCTCCGGGACGCCGCTGTCCGCCTTCCCGGAAGCGGACTTCGCCTGGTTCCCCTACAACACGACCGCCCTCGTCTCCATACCCGCGGGCTTCCTGGCCGGCTGGCTCACCACGGTCCTGGCCGGGCGACGGGCCACCGCCCGTGAACGCAGCCGTTACGAATCCCACGAGCACCACCTGCTCACCGGCCCGCCGCCACGCCACTCGCCCCAGTAGTGCCGGACACGGCGGGAAGGGGCGCCCCGCCAGGGGACGCCCCTTCCGTTCACCGCCCTTCGGAACCTACTCGATGTTGATCTTGAATGTGCTGGTCGTGTTCTTGATGTCCTGGGCGTTGCCGCTCATCCGCAGGTTGCGGAAGGTGGCCTCGCCGACGGCCGGGCCCTGGCCGGGCTCGGGCAGTTCGTTGGCCCAGATACCGAAGCCGGACTTGGCGTCGAAGGCGTCTCCGCTCTTCTTGGAGTTGGTGATGGAGACGTCGGTGAAGATGGTGTCCTTCACCGGGAACTGCGGCTGGCCGCCGACGTAGTTGGTCTGGAACATCACGCCTCCGTAGGTGGAGTCGTCGATGTCGACGTCGTTGACCCTGATGCCCTGGAAGACCTTCGACGCGGAGAACGCCCAGATGGCGGGGAAGACCTGGGAGCCCCAGAAGTGGCCGCCCGTCCGGTCCAGGGAGACGTTCTCGATCGTCGTGGGTTCGGTGCCGAAGCCGTTCATCGGGTAGCCGAAGTCCAGCGAGGAGATCGTGATGCCGGAGTAGACCAGCGTGTCGGCGACCCGGATGTTGCGGAAGGTGTTGTTGTAGCCGCCGTAGACCGCGATGCCAGCCGCCCGCCAGGTGAGTGTGGACGTCAGGTTCTCGTAGAGGTTGTTCTTCTCGTCGGCGCCGCCGGCGTCGATGGCCGAGAAGAGCGCGAAGCTGTCGTCGCCCGTGGCGCGGGCGTCGTTGTTGACCACGTGGTTGTCCGTGGAGCCGTTCGTCATGTTGATGCCGTCGGCGAACGTGTCACGGATGCGGGTGTTCGAGATGGTCATGTTGTCGGTGTTGGCGCCCCAGTAGAGGCACACCATGTGCTCGGCCCAGATGTTGTCGATGGTGATGTTGGAGACGTTGGAGAAGTCGAACACCTTGCCCGGACCGTCGATCCGGGACGTGTAGTTGCCGAAGTAGGAGAAGCCGGTGAACGACGAACCGTTGGCGGTGGCCTCGGCCCGGAAGCCCACGTCGGTGTTCTCCTGCGAAGAAGGGGCCCGGAAGCGGGTGAACCACGGCCCGGCCCCGAGGACCTTGACGGCCTTGCCGTAGACCTGGAACTTGCTGGAGGTCTCGTAGTCGCCGGTGGGCAGGTAGACGCCGACGAGCTTGCCCGTGGTGTCCATGCGGACCTTGTCGAGGGCGTTCTGGACGTCCTGGTGCGTGAAGCCGGCCGGGACCGTGTAGGCGGCCGGGTCCGGGTTCGGGGTCTCCGTCGCCTGTTCGAGGTTGATGAAGTCGATGGCGTAGGTGGAGGTGTTGGCCGCGTCCTTCTGGAGGCGGATCTTGGAGCCGGCCGGCACGGTCTTGCCGAGCAGCAGGTTGGCCTCGTCGTAGATGTGACGCTGGGCACCGGAGCCGGGCGAGTTGCCGGGCGAGGTCTCGTTGCCGTAGAGCCAGGCGTACTTCGAGGTGAGGTCGATCGCCTTGAGGAACTGGCCGTCGACGTAGACGTTGAGGGTGGTGTTGGTGCCGTCCGGGATGGAGAAGCGGGTGACCAGGGTGTTGGTCGCCGCGCGGGTGGTCCACTCGACGTACTGGCCGGTCCCGTTCAGCGTCACCGCCTTGCGGCCGCTCGCCTCGCCGGCGATGTCGCCGATGGTCCGGTTCGGGCCGACGACCGTGGCGCCGCCGCCGACCGCGCCGTCCTCGGCCTCGTACATGTCGTACGGCATGTCCGCGCCGCGGCCGACGAACAGGGGCTGCGTGGTGGTGTTGTTGGTGCGCTTGACCGGCAGTTCGTTGGTGTCGTCGGCGATGACCGTCTTGACGGTGAACTTGCCGTTGACGGCCGTCCACGAGCCGAGGGCGATCGGTGCGGTCGTCTGACCGGACGCGATCACGCCGTTGTAGGAGCCGCTGAGCGTCTTGACCGTGGCGCCGTTGGCGTCCTGGACCGTCAGCGTGACGCCGTGGGCGCCGGAGGCCGAGGCCACCGTGCCCTGGTTCTTGATGGCGACGGTGAAGGCGACCGCGTCGCCCGCCGAGGCGCTGGACGGGGACCAGGCGACCGGCGCGGCGACCAGGTCGGAGCTGGAGACCGGCTTGACGACCAGGGCGTCGGAGCGGGTGAAGACGTTGTTCGCCTCGTTCTGCTCGATGACCTTGTTCGACGGGTCCACCTCGGCGCCGACCGGGTAACTGCCCGCATCCCGGGTGCCGATACTCGCCGTGACCGTCGTCGACGCGCCGGCCGCGAGGGCCGGGACGTCCGCCGTAGCCGCCTTGGTGCCGCCGAGCGTGAAGTTCAGGTCGGTGGCCTTGGACGCCTTGCTGCCGCTGTTGGTGACGGTCGCCGTCAGGCTGATGGCGTCCGACTCCACCGGGGCGGCGGGCGAGTTGGTGATCCCGGTGACCTTGAGGTCCGGGTTGGCGGCCGGGGTGCCGATCACCTGAACCTCGGCGACCTGCGCGCCCGGGGCACCGGTGTTGGAGGCGAACTTGAGCTGGATGTCGGCGGCCGCGCCGGAGACCGGGATGGTCACCGTATTGCCGGTCGCCGGGTTGAACGTGTAGTCCTTCGCCGCGGCGAGGCTGGTGAAGGCCGTGGCGTCCTGGTCGCGGCCGAGCACCTGGATGTTCTGGGTGCGGGTGGACCAGGCGGCGTCCGGGTTGAGCTTGACGACGACCTGGCCGAGGTCGGCGTTGGCGCCCAGCTTGGTGGTGAGGGTGGCCGGGTAGGAGCCGCCCGCGCTCTCCCAATAGGTGCCGATCTGGCCGTCGTTGGCGTTCGTGGCGACGTAGGTGAAGGTGTACGAGGAGGCCTCGATGGGCTTGCCCTGGGCGAGGTCGGAGCCGGAGCCGTTACCGGCCCGGGTGACGCTGTTGCTGGCCACCGACACGTTCCCGGCGGCGTCCTTCGCCTTCACGTAGTAGGTGACCGTGGCCGTCGCCGACGGGGTGTCGGTGTACGTCGTGACGTCGCCCGCCACGGACTTGACGAGCTGGTCGCCCGCGTAGACGTCGTAGCCGGTGACCTGGACGTTGTCGCTGGACGCCTGCCAGGTGAGCTTCACGTCGTTGCCGGACTGGGTGTAGGCGAGGTTGCCGGGCGCGGTGGGGGCCTGGGTGTCGCCGCTCGATCCCTTGCGGGTGACGCTGTTGCTGTTGGCGGAGACGTTGCCCGCCGCGTCCTTGGCCCGCACGAAGTAGGTGATGTCGCTGCCGGCCGGCTGGGTGTCGGTGTAGGTCAGGACGTTCCCGGCGACGCTCGCCCGCAACTGGCCGTTGGCGTAGACGTCGTAGCCGGTCACGGCCGTGTCGTCGGTGGCCGCGCTCCAGTTCAGCTTGATCTGACCGGTGGCCGGCTCGGTGTAGCTCAGGTTGGTCGGCGCGGTGGGTGCCTGGGTGTCGCCGGTCGCCGGTCCGTAGACCTCCAGCTCGGACGCCTGCCCGGCGGGCCAGCCGCTGTTGGCGGTGAACAGCACGCGCACGTACCGCGTGGTGGTCGCGTCGAAGGTGATGGTCGCCGACTGGTCGTTGGAGCTGTCGAAGGTGTACGCCTTCGAGGCCGTCAGGTCGGTGAAGTTCTGGTTGTCGGTCGAGCCCTGGACCTTGAAGGTCTGACTGCGGCTCGGCCAGCCGCTGGGCAGCCGGAGCGTCACCTGGTTGATCTGGACCGACGAGCCGAGGTCGACCTGGAGCCACTGCGGGAAGGCGTTGTTCGTGCTCTCCCAGTAGGTGTTGCGGTTGCCGTCACCGGCGTTGGCCGCGCCGTAGACGTCGGCGTGCCCGCTCTCGCTGAAGGGTTTGCCCTGGGCGAGGTTGGGGGTCGCGGCGGCGGCCGTGAGGACCTGCATCTCGGCGAGCTGTGCGGTGGCGGCGACCGAGTTGGCGGTGAAGTCGGCCCGGACGTACCGGGCGAGGGTCGCCGGGAAGGAGACCTTCACCGTGTTGCCGTTGCCGGGGCTGAAGACGTACTGCGCCGACGACTTGAGCGTGGCGAAGCTCTTGCCGTCGGCGCTGCCCTGAAGGGCCAGCGTCTGCTTGCGGGTCTGCCACTGCTCGGGCAGCCGCAGCACGACCTGCCGGACGCGCTCGGTCCGTCCGAGGTCGGTCTGGACCCACTGGGCGGACTTCTTCCCTGCCTGCCAGTAGGTGTCGGTGTCGCCGTCGGTGACATCGGCGGCCGCGTGTGCGGCACGGGCGCTGCCCGCCTTGGTCTTGGCGTCCGCGGCGGCGTTGGGTCCGCCGGCCGCGTGCGCGCCGACGGCGGGCAGGCCCAGAACCATCACGGCGGAGGCGAGCACAGCGGTCGCTGCGCGCCGTCTCCAGGATCTCGGCTTGTGTCGAGTCATGCGGGGTCGCTTTCTGCGGAGGCTCGCATCCCGAAGGGGCGGCGAGGGCGGCTCGTTCCTGGCGGAGTGGTGCAGAAAGGTGCGGGAGGATCGGTTCTCGGCGGTTCTCTGCGGAGCAGTGGCTCGGTGGCTCAGGGACGCGGTGGCTCGATGTCACAGTGGCGCGGTGCGCAGGATATTGCGTTGTTTCATCGAAATATTGCAGAGACTCATGAGTCGGTCCACAGGCAGGACGTCACAAATTTCACCAGAAGAGCTCACGCCTCGGCAGAGGAAGCGGCATGCACAGCCATTCCCGACCGATGAGGCGGTCAAAGAGCAGGCACACAGGCGTACTTGACACGCCCGGATGCCTCGGTCGGCAACTCGGATGCGAGCGTTGCGCTTGCGTCACCGGACCGCAAGCGAACGCAAGATGCGCAAGAACTTGCGCGATCCTGCGTCGCGGGTCTGCAACGCAAGTCCGGTACTCCCGGCACACAGGGCAACGTCGCCCGGTTCGCGTTCCTCAACTCCGAGGCCGGGCAGTTCGACCAGGAGAGCACGCCCCTGCCCGACGAGAGCGGCCTGGGCGTGGTCGTCTACAGCGCGGCCCCGGCACGCCCGCCGAGGATGCCCGCACCCTCCTCGCCAGCTGGAGCGCCACCACGGCGCGGGGCCGAGAGGCGGACGCCGCCGGGAATCCTCCGCCCGGACGGCCCTGAACGAGGGCGGAAGCCGACCGGTGGCCGGCCGCTGCGACGCCCGCTGTGCACAGGGAACAGTCCGATTCGGTTGTGGGCGGTCGGCGCCGCAGGCTTGCCGGGTGGCCGCTCGGGCGCGGTGGCTCCGCCGCGCGCTCTGCACCTGGCCAAGCCCGGCGAGTTGTCGATTCCGCAGGTCAACGGTCACTTCGCAACCTGCCGTTGACCGCTCGCCGCGCACAGGGAAATCTCAGAATGCCGTCTGCTCCCCGGACGGCGGCCACCCTTCGTTCACGTGTCCGTCGTCGCGGACCGGCTTGCTGTGGAGCGAAGTTATATAGACAACTTTGCTCACCTGGGCGTCGTCGCGACGGCGTCCGGGGCGGAGAGGACCCAACACCGTGCAACCCCTCTCACAGGTCTCCGCGGCCGGCAGCAGCATCTCGATCGGCTCCCCGACGTCCCCGCACCGCGGCGACAAACTGACCTTCGACTGGGCCACCGACGCACCCGACCCGAAGAACTGGATCGGCGTGTACGACGGCGACCGGCAGCCCGGCAGCGGTGGTGGCTCGCTCGTCTGGGCCTACGTCTCCGGCACCTCCGGGCAGACCACCCTCGACACCTCGGGGCTCGGTGCCGGGCCCTACACCGCCTACCTCCTGGCCAAGGACGGCTACGTCGTCCTCGCCAGGACGGCGCCGTTCACCTTCGCGGGGACGTCCACCGGCGACTCGATCGAGCTGACGACGCCGAACCCGCACGAGGGCGACAAGGTCTCCTTCCACTGGACGACCACGGCGCCCGACCCGAAGAACTGGATCGGCGTCTACGACGGTGACCGGCAGCCCGGTCACGGTTCCTCGCTCGCCTGGCAGTACACCCCGGCCGGCTCCGGTGACATCACGCTCGACACCTCCGGGCTCGACGCCGGGCAGTACACCGCCTACCTGCTGGCCAAGGACGGCTACGACATCCTCGCCGAGACGGCGCCGTTCACCTTCGCGGTCCGCCCGGTGATTCCCCGTCCGCACGCGGCCGTGGACGCCGTGACCACCGCCGCGCAGACCGCGGGCACGTCCTTCTCGCTGGCCCTGGGCGGCCTGTGGATCAGGCCGGAGGGCAATGCCGCGGGCAGCGCGACCTTCCGCCGCACGGCGGGCGACTCGTGGTTGTCGGTGACGGCGGACGGCACCGTCAGCGGCAAGGTCCCGTCTCTCGGGCGGCGTACGCCCGGCCGTGTGGTGGTCTCCGTCACCGACAGCGCCGTGGGCAGCGACACCGTCTCCGTGCAGGTGCCGGTGCGCAGCTCCCGGGACCGGCTCCGGCTCAAGGCCGCCACGCTGAACCTCTGGGACGGCGGCAGCCATGCCGACGGGTTCCCGGAGAAGCAGGTGCGGCTGGTGCTCACCCAGGGCCTGGACGTCGTGGCGCTCCAGGAATGCGGTGCCAAGGCCGCCACCGATCTCGCCGCGGCGCTCGGCTGGCATGCGCACCAGGCCGGCGGTCTCGGCATCGTCAGCCGGTATCCGCTCACCGACGTCGTCGCCCCGACCACCACGCTGCCGGCCGCCGCGGCGACGCTGCGTCTGCCCGGCGACCGCACGGTACGTCTGTGGACGGCTCAGCTGGACGAGGCCGACTACGGCCCCTACGCGCTGCTGGCGGGCAGGACCGCCGCCGAGGTCGAGGCGGCGGAGAAGTCGACGGCGCGTTACGCGCAGGCCCGGGCGCTGGTGGCCGCGATGGGGCCGGACCTCGCCTCGCGCACCCCCGTCGTTCTGGCGGCCGGTCTGGCCTCGCCCTCGCACCACGACTGGACGGACCGGACCGCGGCCGCCCACCAAGGGGTCGGCCGGGTCCGCTGGCCGGTCACCGAGGCCCTGGAGCAGGCCGGCCTCGTCGACGCCTTCCGCGAGGTCCACTCCAGCCCGGTGACGGCCCCCGGCACCACCTGGTCCCCCGTCAGGCCGCAGCACGAGGGCGGCGGGACGGAGCCGCAGGACCGGATCGACCAGGTCCAGTACGCGGGGAAGCTGCGGGTGCTGGAGGCCCACAGCCTGGTCACCGGCTGGCCGCGGCCGGTGCCGGACACCGCCGCCAACGGCTGGCCCTCCGACCACGCGGCCGCCGTCGTCACCTTCTCCCTGTCCCGCCGCGGCTGACCCGAACGACCCGAAGGACTTCTTCCCATGACCGAGATCAGCCGCCGCACCTTCATCGGCACCACCGCCGCCACGGCCGCCGTCGCCGCCACCGCCGGACTTCCCGGCACCGCGGAGGCGGCGGGGCGCGACACGCGCGGCAGCATCGCCGACGTCAAGCACGTGGTGATCCTGATGCAGGAGAACCGCAGTTTCGACCACTACTTCGGCACCCTGAACGGCGTCCGGGGCTTCGGCGACCGCCAGGCCAGCGTCCTGGCCAACGGCGACCCGGTGTTCCGCCAGCCCGACAGAGGCCGCAAGGAGGGCTATCTGCTGCCCTTCCGCATGGACACCACCAAGTACAACGCACAGAACGCGGGGGGCCTCCCGCACGACTGGGACACCGGGCACACCGCCGTCGACGGCGGCGCCATGGACAAGTGGGTGTCCGCCAAGGGCGAGCGGACCATGGGCTACTTCACCCGCGAGGACATCCCGTACCAGTACGCGCTGGCCGACGCCTTCACCCTCTGCGACGGCTACCACTGCTCGCTCAACGGCCCCACCGACCCCAACCGCCTCTACCTGTGGACCGGCACCGCGGGCCCCGGCGTCGACGGCACCACGGGCCCGTGGACCGACAACACCCCGGTCACCGGCAACCCGGTGGCGGACTGGACGACGTACGCGGAACGCCTGGAGCAGGCCGGCGTCAGCTGGCGCGTCTACCACAACCCGGACGGCTCCGACGACCGGTACGGCGACTACGACGACAACGCGCTGTCGTACTTCAAGCAGTTCCACGCGTTCCCCAAGGACGACCCGCGGTACGTCAACGCCATGACGAAGTTCGACCTCACGGCGTTCGACCAGCACTGCAAGGACGGCACCCTGCCCGCCGTCTCCTGGCTGGTGGCGCCGTACCTGTTCTGCGAGCACCCGGCGGCCAGCCCCGACTACGGCGCCCACTGGGTGAACACCGCGCTGCAGTCGCTGTTCGCCAACCCCGAGGTGTGGAAGCACACCGTCTTCCTGCTCATGTACGACGAGAACGACGGGTACTTCGACCACGTCATCCCGCCGTTCCCCGAGCCCGGCACCAAGGACGAGTTCGCGAGCGGCAAGCCGATCGGGCTGGGCAGCCGGGTGCCGCTGTGGGTCGTCTCGCCCTGGTCGCGCGGCGGCTGGGTCAACTCCCAGGTCTTCGACCACACTTCGGTGCTGCGGTTCCTGGAGCAGGTCACCGGGGTGCGGGAGCCCAACATCTCCGACTGGCGGCGCACGGTCTGCGGCGACCTCACCAGCTGCTTCGACTTCACCCGGCCCGACTACAGCATTCCCGGGCTGCCGGACACCGTCGCGCTGATGGCGAAGGCCGACGCGGGCAACGCGCTGCCGGCGGTGAAGATACCCGACCAGCAGTCCATGCCCGGGCAGGAACCGGGACAGCGCCCGCACCGCCCGCTGCCGTACCGCCCGTGGGCCGATGTCACCGTCGACCGGACCACCGGAGAGGTCATCTGCACCCTCACCAACGACGGCAGCGTCGGCTACCACTTCACCGTGCTGCCCAACGTCGAACTGCCCTTCACCGGTGTGCCGTTCACGGTCCCGCCGCGCTCCTCCCGCACCTATGTGTGGGACGCCGCCGCGACCGACGGCCGCTACGACTTCTCGGTGCACGGCGCGGACGGGTTCGTCCGCCGCTTCGCCGGGACGGTCGTGCGCGACGGCCAGGACGATGTGGCGGTGCCCTCCGTCACGGCGGCGCTGACGCACACCGCACGCGCCCAGGACGCCAGGATCGAGCTGGAGCTGCGCAACGCCGGCGGCACCGAGGCGGCCTTCACGGTCAGCCCGAACGACTTCGCCGGCAAGGAGCAGACCGTGTGGGTCAAGGCGGGCGGCCACTCCCGGGTGACCTGGCACACCGACGAGGGCCGGTACGACATCACGGTCACCGCGGGAACCGGGACGCGGTTCGCACAGCGTTACGCGGGGACCGTGCACGCCGGCTGAGCCACGGCGACCGGGCCGTGCGCGAGGGGACCGGATACGGACTGGGCAGTCCGTATCCGGTCCCTTCTGTTGTGCGGGTGGGGGTCGCGGGGCGGTGGGGTCAGGGCGATCCGGTCTCGCCCGGGGCCGGCGGGGTGTCCGGCTGCCCGCCGGGCGGGTGGAGGGTGGTGATGCCGGTCAGGACGTACTCGATCCCGGCCAGGAACTGCTCACGGTCGTCGTGCTCGCGCATCTGGTCCGCGACGGCCCGGGTGAACGGGTAGTCGTCGGGGTCGAGCTCTTTCCATGCCACCGAGACGGCGCCGAGGAACTCCTCGCGGTCGGTGTCGGGGCCGGGGGCGCCGGCGTTCACGGCGTTCTGGCCGGCGGCGCCGAGGATGTAGTGCAACAGCGCCGAGGTCGCCGTGAACCAGCTGTTCTCGGGCACGCCGAGCGCGCGGACCTGTCGGCCGATGCTTTCGAAGATCCTGGCCGTCACCGTCCCCCAGGGGTTGCGGGCGAGCTGCACGGCGAGCTGGGTGGCCAGCCAGGGGTGTTCCTCGATCGCGCCGGACAGGCCGAGCGCGACGGCACGGATCCCGTCCTGCGGCGAGCCCGCGGGTTCGGCGGGATCGGCGGTCAGGGCCGCGGCGACGACGCCTTCAGTGGCGGCGCCGAGCAGCTCGTCCTTGTTGGCCACGTGCCAGTAGACCGCCCCGGGGCCGGTGGCGAGGCGCTCCGTGAGCGCCCGGAACGTCAGCCCGCTCTCGCCGGCCGCATCGAGCAGTTCGACGGCGGCCTCGACGATGCGCTCCCGCGAGAGCGCCTGTGTGCGCCGCTGTGACCGGCGCGTCCGCGTTGCCATGCCGTCATCTTGACACATCTGGAGCGCTGTTCCAGCATGGAGCGATGTTCCATAATGGAACGGCGTACCAGAGATGCGGCCGTACCTCACCGCACGGTCTCGACCCCGAAGGAGCCACCATGCGCACTCCCGTCACGATCATCGGCGCCGGACTCGGCGGCCTCACGCTCGCCCGCGTCCTGCACGTGCACGGAATCCCGGCCACGGTGTACGAGGCGGAGGTCTCGGCGACGGCACGGACGCAGGGCGGGATGCTCGACATCCATGAGCACAACGGCCAGCCGGCCCTGGAGGCGGCAGGCCTGACCGAGGAGTTCCGCGCTCTCGTGCTGGAGGGCCGCGAGGCGACCCGGGCCCTCGCCCCGGACGGCGCGGTGCTGCTCGAGGAGCCCGACGACGGCACGGGCGGCCGCCCCGAGGTGCTGCGCGGTGAGCTGCGGCGGGTCCTGCTCGACTCGCTCCCGGCCGGCACCGTTCGCTGGGGCCGCAAGGCCGGCGGTGTCCGTGCCCTCGGCGACGGCCGCCACGAAGTGACCTTCGCCGACGGCGGCTCCGTCACCACGAACCTGCTGGTCGGCGCGGACGGAGCGTGGTCACGGGTGCGGCCGCTGCTGTCCGACGCGGTGCCCGAGTACGTCGGCACGTCGTTCGTCGAGACCTACCTGTTCGACGCCGAGACCCGGCACCCGGCCACCGCGAAGGCGGTCGGCGGCGGGGCGATGTTCGCGCTCGCGCCGGGGAAGGGGATCCAGGCCCACCGGGAGAGCGGCGGGACCCTGCACACCTACGTGGCGCTCCGCAGGACACAGGACTGGTTCGCCGGCATCGACTTCAACGACGCCGGCGCGGCGGCCGCAGGGATCGCGGCGGAGTTCGACGGCTGGGCACCGGAGCTCACCGCGCTGATCACCGACGGCGAGACCGCGCCGGTCCTGCGGCTCCTCCACACCCTGCCCGTCGGGCACCGGTGGGACCGGGTGCCGGGGGTGACCCTGCTCGGCGACGCCGCCCACCTCATGGTCCCGAACGGCGAGGGCGCCAACCTGGCCATGTACGACGGCGCCGAACTCGGCAAAGCCCTCGCCGCGCACCCGGACGACACCGAGGCCGCGCTCACGGCGTTCGAGCGGGCCATGTTCTCCCGCAGCGCCGAGGAGGCCGTCGAAGCCGTCCGGCTCCACGAGCTCATGTTCGGCGACGACTCGCCCCACGGCCTGATCGACATGTTCACCGGAGCCAAGCAGTCCGCATGAGGCGTTGACCGGCCCCGCCAGGGCATCGGCGGTGTGGTGGGGCCGGGCCGTGTCCCCGAGTGGCGGCTCCGGGCCGGTGGGACCAGGCTGGATGCCGGAGAGCCCGGCCGGGACGTGCCTGCCCGAGTCCTCGGGCACCGGGCTCACGGTGTTTGCCTCGCACACGCGGGGTCACCCGCTCAGTCGGAGCCCGAAGACTCCGGAAACGAAGGACGCGAGCACTTCCGTACGGCACCGTCCCGGGGCGGGCCACGGGTGCACCGGTCGGTCCCGGGACACCGCGAGGACCGGCACCTCACTGCTCCGTGCGGAGAAAGGCGAGAGTCATGACGGAGAAACCACCCTTCACCACCACCGACTCCGGTGCCCCCGTCGAGAGTGACGAGCACTCGCTGACCCTGGGGCCCGGCGGGCCGGTCCTGCTCCAGGACGCCTACCTGATCGAGCAGATGGCGCAGTTCAACCGGGAGCGCATTCCCGAGCGCCAGCCGCATGCCAAGGGGAGCGGCGCGTTCGGTCACTTCGAGGTGACCGAGGACGTCAGCGCCTACACCATGGCCGGCCTCTTCCAGCCCGGCACCCGCACCGACCTGGTCATCCGCTTCTCGACGGTCGCCGGTGAACGGGGCAGCCCGGACACCTGGCGCGACCCTCGCGGCTTCGCGGTGAAGTTCTACACCGGCGAGGGCAACTACGACATGGTCGGCAACAACACGCCGGTCTTCTTCATCAAGGATCCGATGAAGTTCCAGCACTTCATCCGGTCCCAGAAGCGCCGTGCGGACAGCAACCTGCGCGACCACGACATGCAGTGGGACTTCTGGACGCTCTCCCCGGAGTCCGCCCACCAGGTCACCTGGCTGATGGGCGACCGTGGCATCCCGCGGACCTGGCGCAACATGAACGGCTACACCTCCCACACCTACATGTGGATCAACGCCAAGGGCGAGCGGTTCTGGGTGAAGTACCACTTCAAGACGGACCAGGGGATCGAGTTCCTCACCCAGCACGAGGCCGACCAGATGGCAGCCGTCGACACGGACTACCACATGCGCGACCTCTTCGAGCACATCCGTGACGGCCAGTTCCCCAGCTGGACCCTGTACGTGCAGCTCATGCCGTACGCGGAGGCCGCGGGCTACCGCTTCAACCCGTTCGACCTCACCAAGGTGTGGCCGCACGGTGACTATCCGCTCGTCCCGGTCGGCCGGATGACCCTGGACCGCAATCCGACCGACAACCACGCCGAGATCGAGCAGGCGGCGTTCCAGCCGAACAACTTCGTCCCCGGCATCGGGCCCAGCCCGGACCGCATGCTGCTGGCGCGGCTGTTCTCCTACGCGGACGCGCACCGGCACCGGATCGGCGCCAACTACCAGCAGCTCCCCGTGAACGCGCCCGTCGTCGACGTCCACACGTACTCCAAGGACGGGGCGATGGCCTTCCGGAAGACGTCCGATCCGGTGTACGCCCCGAACTCCAAGGGCGGCCCGGCGGCGAACCCGGCCCAGTTCGGCCCGCCGCCCACCTGGGAGGCCGACGGCGAGATCATCCGCGCCGCCTATGTGTCCCACCCCGAGGACGACGACTGGGGGCAGCCCGGCACGATGGTGCGGGAGGTCCTGGACGACGCCGCCCGCGACCGTCTGGTCGACAACGTCGTCGGGCATCTCCTGGACGGCGTCACCGACCCGGTCCTGCAGCGCGCCTTCACGTACTGGTCGAACATCGACGAGACGGTCGGCAAGCGCATCGCCGACGGCGTACGGGCCAAGGGCGACTAGCAGAGCCTCAAGGCCACACGGAACAGGAGCACACGTCATGGGCCGAGCGACTCGCTCGGCCCATGACGCGTGTCGCGTGCGGCCGGGTGAAGACGGACCGGAAAGACGCGTTCGTCAGCGGCGCAGGCAGTGCACCGCCACGCCGAAGAAGTCGTCGACGAGCGGCCTGTGGTCGTTGGCCCTGGTGGCGAGTACGACCCGGCACGGTCCGATCCCCTCGACGGGAAGGGTCGTGAGGTCCCGCCGAAGGAGGACGTTCTCGACGCTCGCCGGTGCGAGGGCGAGGGCCTGGCCGCCGGCGACGAGTTCGAGTTTGTCCGCGGCGGTGCCCGCGAGCGGGCCCGTGGGTGCCGGAAGTCCGTCCGGGCGTGGGGCGAGACACCAGAAGGCGTCGTACACCGTGTCGGCGTACCGGACCAGCGGTTCGCCGGCGAAGTCGGCGAGGGTGACCGAGGGGCGGCCGGCGAGGCGATGGCGGGTGGGCACGACGAGGACCCTGGGTTCGTCGTAGAGCGCCGTCACGCGTAACCGCTCGGTCGGGAACGGCTCGCGGGCCAGGACCGCATCGACCCGGTGATCGAGGAGGGCACCCTGCACCTGGCCGACCATCAGGTGCAGGGTGCGTACGTCGGCCTCGGGGTGCCGGGCGCGTATTTCGCGTACCGCGCTCGTCACGATGAGGTCGCCCGTGTATCCGATCGTGAACTCCCCGGGTCCGGCGGCGGCGCGGGTCGTCGCCACGGCCTGCTGCACGGAGCGCAGGAGTTCCTGGGCCTGCGGCAGGAAGACGCGCCCCGCCTCGGTGAGCCGGCTTCCCTGTTGGGTGCGCTGCAGCAGACGGGCACCCATGCGTTCTTCGAGGCGCTGGATCTGCCGGCTGAGGGACGGTTGCGCGACGTGCAGGGCGTCGGCGGCGCGGTGGAAGCTGCCGTGCTCGGCGACGGCGGTGAAGTACCGCACCAGGCGGAGGTCGAGATCGGTCGAGTGGGCGGGGAGGTCGGGCACGGTGTCAGCCTACGCACGCGTGATGCCTCTTCCGTATCACCTGAGGCAGAACGGGACTTGGACACCGGGTGCCCGCGATTCCTAGCGTTGCGGCACCAGCCCGGCGCGCTTCGCAGCCGGGACGGCTCACAGCCCGAAGGGGGCCGTCGTCGTGCGCGTTTTTGTCACCGGAGCCACCGGATACATCGGATCCGCGGTGGTCCGCGAACTCCTGGAAGCGGGGCATCAGGTCATCGGCCTGGCCCGTTCCGAGACCGCCGCGGCGGCGTTGTCGGCGGTCGGCGCGGAGGTGCACCGCGGCGACCTGGCGGACCTCGACAGCCTGCGGGCGGGCGCCGCGGCGGCGGACGGGGTCGTCCACGCGGCCAACCAGCACATCTCCGAGACCGTCGACCCGGCGGCCCGCGCCCGGATCGAACGGAACGCGGTCCACTCCCTCGGGGCCGCGCTCGAAGGCTCCGGCAAGCCGTTCGCGTTCACCTCCGGAACCCTGGGACTCACGCCCGGGCGCCTGAGTACGGAGGCGGACGGCGGCGATCTCCGAGGACCGGGGGCACTGCGGCTGCCGACCGAGCACGCGGTGATCGCGATGGCGGAGCGCGGTGTGCGCTCGTCCGCGGTACGGCTCGCGCCGCTGGTGCACGGCGAGGGGGACCTCCGCGGCTTTGTACCGACCCTGATCGGCGTGGCCCGGGCGAAGGGGGCATCCGCCTACGTCGGCGACGGCGCGAACCGGTGGCCCGCCGTGCACCGGCTCGACGCGGCACGCCTGTTCCGGCTGGCGTTGGAGTCCGCTCCGGCCGGCTCGCGCCTGCACGCGATCGACGACGAGGGAGTGCCCTTCCGGGAGATCGCCGGGGCCGTCGCCGGTCGGTTGGGGGTGCCGGCCGTCAGCGTCACCGCCGAGGACGCGGTCGGCCACTTCGGTTTCCTCGGCCCGTTGGTGGCGATCGACAACCCGGCGTCGAGCGCGCTGACCCGGCAACGGCTGGCATGGCGGCCGGCGCGTCTCCCGCTGATCGCGGACATCGAGAAGGGCCACTACTTCAACGGTCGTTGACGCTCACCGTGCGTCGGGCAGTGCCGCCGTCAGGTGCTCCCATGCCTCGTGCACGTCCTCTCCGACGATCCCGAACTGGGTGATGACCGCGGCGCAGCGGCCCTGCCCGTCGTCGAGTTCGATCGCCGAGGTCGGGTCGTGCGGGGTCGTGGAGCGGACCAGGTGGCAGGCGCCGACGCGGGTCAGGTCGAGTTCGACCGAGCTTTCCGCGATCGCCGCGAACGCCCGTCCGCCGACGGTTCGGTCGGTGACATGGACCGGCCGGTGCGGTGGTCGACGACGAGCATGTCGCGGAAGGCGTCGGGCAGGGTGCGGTCGTTCTCCCACGCGGGCGGCATGAGGGACACGACCGCCTCGACGAGGTCCAGGCCGTCGTCGAACACCCGGCTCTGCAGGGTCTGGTCGAGGCGGCTGGAGTCGGACTGTCCCGGCGGGCGCACGATGCTGCGGGTGCGGGCGCGGGCCAGGGCCTCGTCGGAGAGGCGGTTCTTGCGGTCGGTGTTGAGCTCACCGTTGTGCGCCATGAGGCGGAACGGCTGCGCCATGGTGGGGTGCGGTTCGGTGTTGGTGGAGAACCGGGTGTGGAAGTAGAGCGTCCGGACGGAGTGCCGGGGGTCGCGGAGGTCGCCGAAGTAGCCGATGACCTCGCCGGAGTTGAGGCGGCCCTTGAGCACCTGGGTCCGTGCGCTCAGCGACAGCGGGTACAGCCCGGCGTAGGTGTCGTCGGCGTAGGCGACGGCCTCGATCGCGAGCAGGGCGCGGTGGGCGGCCGCGTCGACGTCGGCCCGCTCCCAGCTCTCGGGTGCGCGGAACACCCACTGCACGACGGACAGTTGGTATCGCTCGGCGGCGGGCCGGGCGGCGGTGTGGTCCACGGGTACGTCCCGGACCAGCAAGATCTCGAAGCCCTGCTCGGCGATGCTGCGGCCGACGAGGTCCAGTGCGCGGTCGCGGCGGACGACGTCGATCGGACCGAGAGATTCAAGTGCGGTCCTGGGAGCGGTGGTTCCGGCGGCGGACGGCCAGGCTGCGTCGGTGGAGCGCTCGCCGCGGGCGGAGGGCCGACAAGTCGGCAGACGCCCTGAGTGGCGCGAATAAGAACGGTAAGGTTTACCTAACTTCCGCCGCAAGTGCGTGTCCTGCACTTATGTGCGGTGGCGGTCCGTTGCCGCATCGCGACCCGGCCTCGCGCACGGCCGAACCACACCAACTGATATGAATACAACACCGCAGGCCAAGTCCACGCGGATGCCGAGGGGGGCTCCGCTCACAGGTGGCGGCCCGCCCGGTTGCGACGCGCTCACCGCCCGGAGACGTTCATGAGAAGTCTCGATCCCACGGATCCGCCCGCCGTCGGCGGCTACCCGCTGCTGGCCCGGCTCGGGGACGGAGGCATGGGGCAGGTCTTTCTCTCCCGTACGCTCTCCGGCCGGCCGCTGGCGCTGAAGACCGTACGGAGCGAATTCGCCCTGGATCCGGGCTTCGAGGAACGGTTCGCGCGGGAGATCGCCAACAGTGACCGGGTACGGTCGCCGTGGACGGTCTCGGTCGTCGACTACAGCGCGCCGGGGCAGCGGCCGCAGTGGCTCGCCGCGGAGTACGTGGCGGCGCCCACCCTGGCCGACTGGACGGCACGGCACGGTCCGCTGCCCGAGGCGGCCGTCCGCGCCCTGGGAGCGGAGCTCGCCGAGGGACTTCGGGCCGTGCACCGGGCGGGTCTCGCGCACCGGGACGTGAAGCCGTCCAATGTGCTGCTCGCCGGCCGTCATCCGCTGCTCATCGACTTCGGCATCGCCCGGGCCGCCGACGACACCCGGCACACCCGCGCGGGCGGCGTCATCGGCTCCCCCGGTTACATGGCTCCCGAGCAGGTCACGGGCGGGGCCGCGGCGGAGCCCGGCGACGTCTTCTCGCTGGCGGCGGTGCTGGTGTACGCGGCCACCGGCCAAGGTCCCTTCCTGCGCCGCGGGGAGGAACCCTCCGCGGCCCAGCTGCTCTACCGGATCGTGCACGAGGAGCCCCACCTCGACGGCGTACCGGAGTCGCTGGCGCCGGTCCTGGCCGCCTGCCTCCACAAGTCGCCGCACTCCCGGCCCACGGCACAGGAGTTGCTGGAGCGGCTCGGATCCGGCTCGGCGGCGTGGGCCGCGGTTCCGCCGTCGGGTCTGGCCGAAGACCTCGCCGCGCGGGAGGCCGAACTGCGCGCCCTGCTGGACGCGTCGACGACCGTCGCGGCGCCGCCGGTTCCGCCCGCGCCGACGACGGTTCCTCCCGCGCCGACGACGGGATTCGGACCGCCGTCACAGTACGGTCCGCCGCCCGCGGTTCCGGCCGGTACCGGCGCAGGACCCGTCCCCGCCCTGCCGGCCGGTACCGGCGCGGGACCCGCGCCCCTCGTCCCGGCCGGCGCCCCGCGCAGGCCGGCACGGACCCGGGCCGCCGCGGTGGCCGTGGGCGTGCTCGCCGTCGCGGTGGCGGCCGCCGTGGCCGCCTGGTCGGGCGGAGGCGGAGACAAGAAAGCCTCGGAGGGTACGACGCCACCGGCGACCCCCTCCCCGTCATCGTCGTCGTCCTCGCCTCCGTCCAAGACGCACGCGGCGAACGCGCTGCCAGCGTCCTGGGCGGGCACCTGGAAGGGCACCGGCCCCGGCAACCCTTCGGCCGACGGCGTGTTCACCTTTCGTACGACGTCGGTGACCGTGATCCTCACCCTCCACGCGGCGAAACGGGGCGACCTGGTGGGCCGCCAGGTCAGTCATGTGACCGAGGCGGGCAGCGGCCAGGACATCGGCTGTACCGAGACACTGCGCCTCCAGGAGACGCACGCCACGTCCATGGTCTTCCAGGCGGTCACCAGTACGCCCACGGATCCCTCGACCGGCGGGGTGTGCGCGCCGGGCAACGTCTACACCCTGACCGAGGACGGAACCGACGCCTTGGCACTCGGCGACGGAGGCAGCCAGACCGCGGGATCGCCCTCTCGCCTCCTGCGCGTCACCTGACCGCACGGAAGCCGTGACAGGCGCCCGGGGCGTCAGCGGGCGAGGGCGGGGAGCCCGGTCGGCCCGCTCCAGCAGGTGACCCGTGTCCCGGACGGGGCCGGCGCCGGCATCGGGCCGCGAACAGCCAGGGCTGCCGGATCACGAAGATCTACGGCAAGAGCGGCCTGGCACCGCGGCCTGGCGCCGGGGCCCGCCGGCCATGGGGCGCAGGTCAGGGGCCTCCTCCCGGTCGTGGCATTTTTCCGTCGAAGGGTGTCGCCCGTGCCACTGGGAGGGGAAGAGGCCGCTGGTTACGTTCGGTGTGTGCCCGGCGGTGGCCGGGTGTTCCGCACTCCGAAGGGCCCTTCATGCACGCCCAGATCGTCCTGTTCGACGGCTTCGATCCGCTCGATGTCATCGCCCCCTACGAAGTCCTGTCCGCGGGGGGCGCGGCCACGGAGGGTGCGGTGACCGTGGAACTCGTCTCGGCGGAAGGGCCGCGCGAGGTGGCCGCCGGTGTCGCGGGGATCGCGCTGCGCGCCACCGCCGTACTCGACCCGGACCGCGCCGGACTGGTGCTGGTCCCGGGTGCGGCGGGCCGGATCGGGGACCCCGGTGACGTACCCGACCACGAGGCCGGGGCCGCTGAGGTGCGGGAGGACGCGACCGTCCCCGAACTGCTGGGCCGCACGCTGAGCACCGGCCTGCCCACCCTGCTGAAGGCCGCGGCGGAGAACCCCGACGTGACCCTCACCGCTGTCTGCGGCGGCTCGGTCGTCCTGGCGATGGCCGGTCTGCTGGAGGGACGGCATGCCACCACGCACCACATGGGCCTCGACCTGCTGGATGCCACCGGTGCGCACGCCGTGAAGGCGCGTGTGGTCGACGACGGCGATCTCGTCACCGGCGCCGGTGTCACCTCCGGGCTCGATCTGGGCCTGTATCTGCTGGAGCGCGAGGTCGGCCCGCGGGTCGCTCACGCCGTCGAAGAGCTGTTCGCCCATGAGCGTCGCGGCACCGTCTGGCGGAACACCGGACCGCGGCCCGCCCGGTTCTGAGCCGACACCCCGCCTTTCCCCCGCAAGCACCCACCGTGAGGAAGAACAACACCATGTCCGCCGAAGGCACTTGGGACCTGTCCATCTCCACCCCCATCGGCACCATCAAGGCCGTGACCGAGTTCCGGTACGAGGACGGCGTCCTCGTCGGGACCGCGCACGGGGCAGGAGAGGAGGTGACCCTCAGCGATGTGCTCCTCGAAGACGGCAGGCTCACCTGGAAGCAGGCCGTCACCAGGCCCATGCGGCTGAACCTGGCCTTCGCCCTGACCCTCGACGGCGACACGCTGACGGGAACCTCCAAGGCCGGCCGACTCCCCTCGTCCAAGGTCACCGGCCGACGCCGCACCCTCCCGGCGGTCCCGCCACGGTGACGGTGCCCGACGTCATGCGCCTGGCCGTGCATTTCTGGCGGGCCGGGTGCGTCTCCCGCAGCGTGGAAGGGTGCGGCCGGGTGGCGTGGGAGCCGTCGGAGAGGTGGGACACATGGACAGGGACGCCTCCGTTCCGAGGGTCGTCGTCGGCGTCGACGGTTCGCCGGCCTCGTACGCCGCCCTGCGCTGGGCCGTGCGCTACGCCGGTCTGGTCGGCGGCACCGTGGAAGCGATCGCCGCCTGGGAGCTTCAGGGGCTGCAGAGCTGGTCCGGGCCCGCCGTCGACATGGACATCGACGCGGACGAGGCCCGGCAGCGGATGCGGCAGGAGCTGACCGAGGTGCTGGGCGCGGACACCGCCGGCTCGGTCGACGCCCATCTGGTGCACGGCAACGCCGCGGACATCCTGCTGAGGGCCTCGCAGGGCGCCGAGGTGCTGGTCGTCGGCAGCAAGGGGCGCGGCGGGTTCGCCCGCGCCCTGCTCGGGTCCGTCAGCCAGCACGTGTCCCAGCACGCCTCCTGCCCCGTCGTGATCGTCCGCTCCCAGTAGGCCCGACCCGGCGGGCCGCCGCAGGCCTACTGGTTGCTGAACGCGGCGTCGAAGGACGCCTTCGGCGCGGGCCACAGCAACGAGCGTACGAAGGTCACCGCCTCCGCGGCGCCGTGCAGGCGGTCCATGCCGGCGTCCTCCCATTCGATGGAGACGGGGCCGTCGTAGCCGATGGACTCCAGGGCGCGGAAGGCGTCCTCCCAGGGGACGTCGCCGTGGCCGGTGGAGACGAAGTCCCAGCCCCGGCGCGGATCGCCCCACGGCTGGTGGGAGCCGAGGACGCCGGCCCGGCCGTTGCGCGGGCGCAGCCGGGTGTCCTTGCAGTCGACGTGGTAGATGCGGCCCTTGAAGTCGGTGATGAACCCGACCGGGTCGATGTTCTGCCACATCATGTGGCTGGGGTCCCAGTTGAAGCCGAAGGCCTCGCGGTGGCCGATCGCCTCCAGGGTGCGGACGCTGGTCCAGTAGTCGTACGCGATCTCGCCGGGGTGCACCTCGTGGGCGAAGCGCACTCCTTCCGCGTCGAACACGTCGAGGATCGGGTTCCACCGGGTGGCGAAGTCCTCGTAGCCGGCGTCGATGACGGTGGCCGGCACCGGCGGGAACATGGCGACGTAGGGCCAGATGGCGGAGCCGGTGAAGCCGACGACAGTGTTCACGCCCAGTTTGCGGGCCACCCGCGCGGCGCGCTTCATGTCCTCGGCGGCGCGCTGCCGTACTCCTTCCGCGTCGCCGTCGCCCCAGACGTACGGGCGCAGGATCGCCTGGTGGCGGAAGTCGATGGGCGCGTCGCAGACGGCCTGGCCGGCGAGGTGGTTGGAGATGGCGTAGACCTTGAGGCCGTGCCGGTCGAGGATCTCCAGGCGTGATGCCGCGTAGGCGTCGTCCTCGTCGGCGCGCTTCAGGTCGAGGTGGTCTCCCGAGGCGGCGATCTCCAGGCCGTCGTAGCCCCACTGCGCGGCGAGGCGGGCGACCTCCTCGAAGGGGAGGTCGGCCCACTGTCCGGTGAACAGGGTGACGGGGTGGGTGGCTGTGGTCATGTGCGGTCCTCCGTCGCGGGTGCGGTCTCGATCCAGGTGCCGCGTCCGGCGGCGGAGGCCAGGACGGCCTCGGTGAGCCGTGCGGCGCGCAGTCCGTCGGCGAACGTCGGCATCCCCTCGGGGTGCCCGCCCTGTACGGCGCTGTAGACGTCGGTGACGAACGCGGTGAAGGCGTCCTGGTACCCGAGGGCGTGGCCGGGAGGCAGCACCGACAGGCGGGCCGAGTCCGGGGCGTCGGTGCCGGGGTCGCGCAGCAGCAGCTGTGATCCCTCGCGCCTGCCGATCCACAGTTCTTCGGGGCGTTCCTGTGCGAAGCGCACGCTCTGCCGGGTGCCGTGGAGTTCCAGGGTGAGGCTGTTCTTACGGCCGGGGGCGAGCTGGCTGACGAGCAGGGTGCCCAGTGCCCCGTTGCCGAGTTCGACGAGGAGGGCGGCCGTGTCCTCGTTGGTGACGTGGGTGCCGCCGCGCTCGGCGAACACGGTCCGGGTGCGGGCGGCCAGGCGGTGGATGCGCTGCCCGGAGACGAACTCGACGAGGTCGCACAGATGGGAGCCGATGTCGGCGAAGGCGCGGGAGGCGCCGCCGGCCTCCGGGTCGGCGCGCCAGTTGGTGTCGCCGGGATCGAGGAGCCAGTCCTGGAGGTAGGTGGCGTCCAGGGTGAGGACGGTGCCGAGCTGTCCGTCCGCCACGAGGGAGCGGGCCTGCCGGGCCATCGGGTGGTAGCGGTAGACGAAGGGGACCGCCGCCACCCGGCCGGCCTCGCGCGCGGCCCGGACCAGGCGTTCGGCGTCCGCCGCCGTGGTGGCCAGGGGCTTCTCGCAGATGACGTGCGCGCCCGCGGCCAGCGCCGCCAGGGTGTGCTCGGTGTGCAGGCGGTTGGGGCTGCACACATGGACGACGTCGAGGTCGCCGGCCGCGAGGAGGCGGTGGGCGTCCGGTTCGGAGCGTTCCACGCCGAAAGTCTCGGCGGCCCGCTCGCCGCGTTCGGGGGTCGAGCTCGCGAGGGCGGTCGGCACGCCGCGGGCGGCCCGGCTCGCGCGGGTGTGCACGGCCGCCATGAAGCCGCCGCCGATGAATCCGGCGCGCAGGGGGCGGTTCACAGGGTGGCTCCGTAGGGGTCTCGATCCTCGGGGACGAGCGGTATCTCGCCTGCGGCGCTGGTGACTTGGACGGTCTCGCCGGAGGTGACGGACTCGTCGATGGAGATCATGGTGTCCAGGACGTGGTAGCCGAGGTCTCCGGAGGCGATGTGGGAGCCGCCGCCGCAGATGGCCCGGGCCAGGTCCAGGACGCCCAGTCCGCGTCCGGCCTCGATGCCGACCGGCGTGACCGTCTCCCATACGGGGTCCTGGCCGCGCTGCTGGACCCGGGTGATCCGCACCTCTCCCGCGAAGGTGTTGGGGTCGGGCAGCACCAGCGTGCCCTCGGTGCCGGTGACCTCGACGAACCCGGTGCGGGTCAGCGGGGAGTCGAAGCTGAACACGCTCTGCCCGACCCCGCCGTTCTCGAACTGGGTGAGCGCGGAGACATGGGTGGGGACGGCGACGGCGAACTCGGTGCCCGCCCGCTCGCCGCTCCTGACCGTGCGCACCGTCCGGGCGGTGGAACCGACCGCGGCGACCCGGCTGACCGAGCCGAACAGGCAGACCAGGGCGGTGAGGTAGTAGGGCCCCATGTCGAAGAGGGGTCCGGCGCCCTTGGCGAACAGGAACTCGGGGTCGGGGTGCCAGAGGTCGGGTCCCGCGTACTGCATGACGGTCTGCGCGGACAGCGGGGTGCCGATGTCCCCGCGGGCAATGGCGCGCAGGGCGGTCTGCAGGCCGGGGCCGAGCACGGTGTCGGGGGCGACTCCGACCCGCAGGCCCGCCGCGGCCGCCCGGTCGAGCAGGGCGCGTGCGTCGGCCCGGTCGACGGCGATGGGCTTCTCGGACCAGACGTGCTTGCCCGCGGCCACGATCGCCGAGCTGACCTCGGCGTGGACGGCGGGGACGGTCAGGTTGACGACGACGTCGACGTCCGGGTGGGCGAGGACGTCCGCGGCGGTGCCCCACTCCTCGACGCCGTACTTGCGGGCCTGGGTCTCGGCACGCGTGGTGTCGAGGTCGCCCACGACGGCCACGTGCAGGTCGGGGAACCGGGTGAGGTTGGTCAGGTACTGGTCGCTGATGTTGCCGGCGCCGACGAGCCCGACGCCGACCGGGTTGCGTGCCGCCATCAGGCGATGCCCTTCCCGTGGAGGTAGGCGACGCCCGCCGCGATGCCGTCGAAGATGTCACCGTCGTAGTGGTCGAACTCGATGATCGCGTACTCGGCATCGGGGGCCGCGGCCAGCGAGGCGTCGAGCGGGATCTCTCCCCGGCCCGCCGGGACCTGGTGGGTGTCGGCGGGGTCGAAGGGGGCACCGGAGGTGAACGGGTCGTCGATGACGGGGCCGTCCTTCACGTGCAGGGCGCGCACCCGTGGCCCCAGGCGGTTCAGCAGCGACACGACGTCGTAGCCGCCGGCCGAGGCCCAGAACAGGTCTATTTCCAGAGCGACTTCGGGGGCGAGCAGGTCGGCGAAGCGGTCGAAGGCGTTGACGCCGGCGACGGTGTGGACGAACTCCTGCGAATGGTTGTGGTACCCGACGCGCAGCCCGTGGTCGGCGGCGCGTTTCGCGGCCTCGTTCAGGAGCCCGGCGGTACGGGCGATCTCCGTCTCGTCGGCCCATCGGGCGGCGGGGACGAACGGGTCGAAGAGGATCTCCACCCCCAGTCGCCGGGCGGCCCGGAAGGTCTCGTCGAGGGTGGGTGCGGGTGCCCCCTCGGCGGTGGCACGTTCCGGGGAGAGGAAGCCGGCGTGTCCGGTCGGTGCGGACAGGCCGTGCCGGGCGAGCGCGTCGGCCAGTTCGCCGGCGCGGTGCACGAAGCCGAAGGCCTCGACGTTACTCAGTCCCAGCGCGGCGAGGCGGCCCAGGGCCGCGTCTTCGTCGGCTTCCAGAGCGTGGCGGACGGAGTAGAGCTGAACCGACATCTGTGGTGACGACATGAAGGGCTCCTCTCGGGGCGGACGACCGCACAACAGAATACCGACAGGGGTGCTGGTTTCTAGAGGGCGATTAACATCTCCGTATGGCAAAGGCGACCGCGCGGCAGGGGACGGCCCCACGGAACTACCCCAAGGGGGAGCGCCGGCGCGCCCAGATCATCGAGGCCGCGTTCACCGCGTTCGGGCAGGTCGGCTACCGCAACGCGAGCATGGTCCAGCTCGCCGCGGCCTGCGATGTCTCGCGCGCGGGGCTGCTGCACCACTTCCCGACGAAGGAGTCGCTGCTCGAAGCGGTTCTGGAGGAACGGGAGCGCCAGGACGACGCGCACTTCTTCCGTTCGGGCGCGGTGAACCACGACGGCCTGGAGTACTTCGCCAGCATGATCCGGCTCGTCGCGCACAACCAGGCCAACCCGCTGATCGTGAGCCTGTTCGCCGTGCTGTCGAGCGAGGCGACCGCGGCGGACCATCCGGCGCGCCCGTACTTCGTCGCACGCTACGAACGCGCCCGCCGGCAGATGCAGTTGGCCGTCGACGACCTGGTACGACGTGATCTGCTGCGCCCCCACGTGGACGCGTCGGGGCTGGCGGCGGACCTGATCGCGTTCATCGACGGCCTGCAGATCCAGTGGCTGCTCAGCCCGCACGACATCGACATGCCGGACCACCTGCGCAAGCTGCTGCGCGGCCTCATCAGCGTCGAACTGCCCTAGCCCGCCGAGCGCATGGTCCGCGTGCTGCTGAACCGGGGCACGAGGGCGAGGCGGGCGTGTTCCTGGGGACCGGTCACAGCCGGAACAACCGGGCCGCGTTGTCGTGACACACCGCTCGCAGCCACTCGTGACCGAGGTCCAGACGTTCCAGGGCGTGGAGCTGGTGCACATACGGATAAGGGATGTTGGGGAAGTCGGATCCGAGCAGGATGCGGTCGCCCAGGGCGGCGACGCGGGGCAGGGCGCCACGGGGGAACGGCATGAACTCCTCGGTGAAGTCGGTGAACGCCATCGTCGTGTCCAGCCGCACCTCCTCGAACCGCTCGGCGAGGCCGAGGAAGTCCTCGTACTCGGGCATCCCCATGTGAGCGACGATCAGCCGCAGCCGCGGATGCCGTGCCAGCACCCGCGCGATCGGCTCGGGGCCGGTGTACTTGCCGGGTGCGGGACCGGAACCGCAGTGGATCACCACGGGAATCCCGGCATCGGCCAGCAGTCCCCACGCCTGCTGGAGGAGTTCACCGGCCGGGTCGTACGCCCCCACCTGGACGTGCGCCTTGAAGACCCGGGCGCCTGCTTCGACGGCCTCACGGACGTACGTCTCCACGCCCGGTTCGGGGTACAGGGTCGCGGTGTGCAGACAGTCGGGGGTGCGCCGGGCGAAGTCGGCGGCCCACGCGTTCAGCCACGTCGCCATGCCGGGCTTGTGCGGGTAGAGCATCGCGGTGAAGGCCCGGACACCGAACTCCCGGAGCAGGGCGGTGCGTTCCGCCTCCTCCTTCCGATAGGTGATCGGCCATTCCAGTCCGCCGATCAGCGGCCCGGTCGTGTCGAAGTAGTTCCAGACCTTGTGCAGCACACGCTCGGGCATGAAGTGCGTGTGGACGTCGACCAGTCCGGGCAGCCCGAGCCGCTCCCAGAACCGGCGGACCTCGGCGGCCTCCGCACGCGCAGCCGCCTCGCTCATGCCCTCCGCCGCGCCGGTGGCATCGCCCGGCACCGGTGCTTCCGGGCGGGCGGCGGGGACGTGGACGGGGGCGTCGGCGGAGGCTGTGCGGTGATCGTTCATACCGCCACGATCGGTGCTCGTGAACGGCGAGTCCAGTCCCTCTCCGGCGACGGTCGTGCCCGGCGTGGGCCCGGAGGGCGGCACCCCGTGGTGCGGGGGCCGCCCTCCCGGCCCGTCAGGCCGTGGCGCCTGCGGTCCCGTCCTCTCGGGCCGGGACCTGCGCGGCCCTCAGGACAGGTAGCCCTCCACCTCGGACGCCGGGCGGACATTCGCCCCGGTGGGGTCCTGGCCCGCCGCGATCCTGGCCCGGCGCTGCCGCAACAGGTCCCAGCACTGGTCCAGCTCGGTCTCCAGGTGTGCCAGGAGAGCGTGCTCGGTCGTCCCGTCGATCTCCTCCTGCGCCAGGCGCTCACGCAGGTCCTTCTCCTGGCTGATCATTTCCGTGATGCGGCCGAGTATCCGCTTCTCGGCCTCGGCCTCTGGTCCTGTCATGGCTGCCTCTTTCCGGACGACGGAGTGGATCACAACTACGCCGGGGCGCTCGCCGTTCCGTCCGCCCCTCTCCCCCACCTTCTCCCACTCGGCCCCCAGACGCATCGGCCGGTCGACCGCACCTCCGTGGTCGTCGGGCGACGGGTGTACGGTGACCGGCGGAAAGCGGTTGCTGAAAGTCTGGCGCGCAAGGAGGACCACCGCCGATGGCGTCGACGTCGGAACGACCGCTCGACCACCGTTACCGGGGCGAACATCCCATCCGCACCCTCCGGTACCTGCTGCGCGCCGACCGCCGCAGTCTGACGGCGGCGGTCCTCGTGTTCACCGTCAAGCACAGCCCCGTCTGGCTCCTGCCGCTGATCACCGCCTCGGTCGTGGACACGGTCGTACAGCACCGGGAGATATCCCGGCTCTGGACGGCGGTGGGGATCATCATGGCGATCCTGCTGGTCAACTACCCGCTGCACGTGCTGTATGTGCGGCTGCTCTACGGCAGCGTGCGCCGGATGGGCACCACGCTGCGCTCGGCGCTGTGCACCCGCATGCAGCAACTGTCCATCGGCTACCACTCCCGGGTCAGCGCCGGTGTCCTCCAGGCCAAGGTCGTGCGGGACGTCGAGACCGTCGAGCAGATGGTCCAGCAGACCGCCGAACAGGGCCTGGGTGCGCTGACCGTGCTGACCGGCGGGCTGGTGATCATCGCCGTCCGCACACCGGAGTTCCTGCCCGTCTTCCTGGTCGTGGTGCCGGGCGCGACCCTGATCGTGGCCCGGCTGCGGTCGCGGCTGCGGACCCACAACGAGCACTTCCGGCACGAGGTGGAGACCCTGTCCTCCCGGGTGACCGAGATGACGCGGCTCATCCCGGTCACCCGCGCCCACGGCCTGGAGGGCAAGGCGCTGCGCCGCATGGACGGCACCCTCAGCCGGCTGCTCACCTCCGGGATGCGCCTGGACCTGGTCAACGGCCGCTTCGGCTCGCTGGCCTGGGTGGTCCTCAACGTGATCGGCGTCGCCGTGCTCGCCACCGCCGCGCTGGTGTCGTACTACGGCGTGTGGGGCGTCTCCGCCGGTGACGTCGTCATGCTCAGCGCCTTCCTGACCACCCTCACCAACTCCACGACGACGCTGACAAGTCTGGCCCCGGTCGTCACCAAGGGGCTGGAGTCGGTGCGTTCGGTCGGTGAGGTGCTGCAGGCGCCCGAACTGGAGGACAACGAGGGCCGGGCGGAGGTCACCGCCGTCCGCGGTGCCGTCGTGTTCGAGGGGGTCGGCTTCGCCTACGAGGACACCTCCCGCGCGGCCGTGGCGGACTTCACCCTCGATGTGGCGCCGGGCGAGACCGTCGCCCTGGTGGGCGCCTCGGGTGCCGGCAAGTCCACCGTGCTCAACCTCGTCATCGGGTTCATCCGGCCCACCACCGGCCGGCTGCTCCTGGACGGCACCGACATGAGCGGCCTCGATCTGCGCACCTACCGGCGGTTCGTCTCGGTCGTCCCGCAGGAATCGATCCTCTTCGACGGCACGATCCGGGAGAACGTCGCCTACGGCATGGAGGACGAGGCCGACGAGGCGGCGGTCCGCGCGGCGCTGCGCGACGCGAACGCCCTGGAGTTCGTGGACGAGCTGCCCCAGGGCCTGGACACCTTGGTCGGCGAGCGCGGGGCCCGGCTCTCCGGCGGTCAGCGCCAACGCCTCGCCATCGCACGGGCGTTGATCCGTGATCCGCGGGTCCTGGTGCTGGACGAGGCCACCTCGGCGCTGGACACCCGCTCGGAGGCACTGGTGCAGCAGGCGCTGACCCGTCTGCTACGCGGGCGTACCACCTTCGTGGTGGCCCACCGGCTCTCCACCGTGCGCGGCGCCGACCGCATCGTGGTGATGGACGACGGGCGCATCCGCGAGATCGGCACCCACGAGGAACTGCTGCTCCGAGGCGGTGCCTACACCGCGCTGCACGGTGGCCAGGTGGCCTGACCGGCGGGACTCCCACGGACGTGCGGCGACCGGGCATCCTGGTCCTCGGAATCCACTTACCGGGAGGTGAGAGGTCGAAGCGGCCCGGGACGGTCCTCGCCACGCCTTCGGAGAGAGGGCGGCGCCCGCTCACGGCATGCTGGAAGCATGATGGTGCTCGCCGTGCTCTTCGCCGTCCTGGGTGCCGTCAGCAATGCGACGGGCACGGCCTTCCAGCGGAAGGCCGCGTCGACGCTGCCCAGCGGGGGCGGGGTGCGGCTGCTGCTCGCCCTGGCACGGCGGCCCGCCTGGGCCATCGGGATCGCCGGCGTCACGGGGGCCGCGGTGTTCCAGGCGCTGGCGCTGGTGAACGGCCCGATGGCGCTGGTCCAGCCGCTGTTCATGCTGGAGCTGCCGTTCGCCCTGCTGATCGCCGTACCGCTGCTGCACCGGCGGCCGAACCCGCAGGGATGGTGGGCGATCGCCGTGGTGGTCGCCGGCCTGGCCCTCCTGCTCGGCTCGGCGGCCCCGTCCGGCGGACGGGATCAGGCATCCATGCAGCGCTGGATCCCGGCCCTGGCCCTCACCGTGGGGGCCATCGCCGGCACCGTGCTGCTCGAGCGGTCGTCGTCGTCACCACTGTTCCGTGCGGCGACCCTGGCGGCGGGTGCCGCCATCGGCAACGCGCTGACCGCCGCGCTGATGAAGTCGGCCACCGGCCGGCTCGCCCACTCGGGACTGCCCGCCTTCCTCACCACCTGGCAGACCTACGGCTTCGCACTCGCCGGGATCACGGCGCTGATGCTCCTGGAGAACTCGTTGCAGGCCGGTCCGCTGGTGGCGTCCCAGCCAGCGCTGACGATCGGCGACGCGGCGGTTAGCCTGCTGCTGGGCGTCGCCCTGTTCGGCGAGTCGGTGCGCACCGGCTGGTGGCTGCTGCCCGAGGCGCTCGGCGCCGGACTGATCGTGTGGGGCGTGGTGCGGCTGACGCGCGTCGTACCGCACCTCGCGGACGTCGTGCACTGAGACGTCGTGGGGAGGGCGGCGGGTCAGGGGCCGTCGGTGGTGAGTTTCGGGGCGGCGGTGACGATCGCGTGCACGGTCTCGGTGACGAGGCGCCGGTCCAGGGGGGCCTCGTCGAAGGCGCGGTGCATCGGCCAGCCCTCGATCAGCGCGTCGAGCGCACGGGACACCCCGGGGGTGAAGTGCAGGGCGAGGCTGTCCCTGCTGCGTTCGAGCCAGGTGCGGGTGGTCGCGGACACCGCCTCGTTGTGGTTGGCGTAGGCGTACATCTCGAAGATGAGCGTCATGTCGCGTTCCGTGGCGTACGCCGGTCCGCAGATCAGCTCGACCACGGCCGCCTCGGCATCGGCCGTGGAGGCGGCGGACTGCAGAGTCCGCCGGTAGAGCCGGGACATGGTGTCCGACAGGCGGGCGAAGGCCTGGGCGAGCAGGTCCGCCATGCCGTCGAAGTAGTACGTCAGCGAGCCGAGCGGGACCTGCGCCCGCGCCGCGATCCTCCGATGGGTGGTCGTGTGCACACCGCCCTCGGCGATCACCTCGAGGGCCGCATCCAGAATGCGCTCCTTGCGTCCGGGGTCGTTCGGGATCTCGCGTCGTGTGCCGGTCACGCCCTCAATCTGCCATGGGTTGACCGGCACAGAGTGTGTACGGATGTACAGGCCAGTGTGTACATTCGTACAGACTCTTCCACGGACCCATCGGGCACATCTGGAGCCACCAGCCATGACCGCCGACCTCGCCCGGCGCCGTACCGCCGTCTTCGTCCTGTTCTTCGTGCCCGGCCTGACCATCTCCTCCTGGGTCACCCGCACCCCGGACGTGCGGGACATGCTCGGCGCCTCCACCGCGCAGATGGGTCTGATCCTGTTCGGGCTCTCGGTCGGCTCGATGGCCGGGATCCTGTGCTCGGGCGCGCTGGTGGCCCGCTGGGGTGCCCGGCTCGTCGTCCTCGCCGGGACGTCGGCGATCGCCGCCGGTGCCGCGCTGATCGGCATCGGGGCCGCCGCCGACGCGGACCTCGGCGTGGCCCTGGGCCTCGGGCTGTTCGGTCTCGGCATGGGTGGCGGCGAGGTGGCCCTCAACGTCGAGGGCGCGGAGGTGGAGCGGCTGCTCGGCCGCTCCACGATGCCCGCCATGCACGGCTTCTTCAGTCTCGGCACCGTGGTCGGCGCGGTCGCCGGCATGTGTCTGACCGCGGTCGGCTTCCCCGTGCTCGTCCATCTCGTCACGGTCGCAGGCGTGGTCCTGGCCGCACTCGCCCTGGTGATCCGGAGCGTCCCCTCCGAGGTGGGCCGGCGGACCGCCGCCGAGCGCCGCGAGCCGGGCACGGCACGGGCCGCGGTGTGGAAGGACCCCACACTGCTGCTCATCGGCTGTGTCATCCTCGCCCTCGCCATGGCCGAGGGCACCGCGAACGACTGGCTGCCGCTGGTCATGGTGGACGGTCACGGCTTCGACGCGGCGCTGGGCTCGGCCGTGTACGCCGTGTTCGCCGCCGCGATGACCGTCGGACGCTTCGCCGGCGGGCGGTTCGTCGACCGGTTCGGGCGGGCGGCCGCGCTGTGCGGGAGCGCGCTCGTCGGGGCCGCGGGACTGGCCCTGGTGATCTTCGTCGACAACCAGGCCGTAGCGGCCGCCGCCGCCGTCCTCTGGGGCCTCGGGGCGTCCCTCGGGTTCCCTGTCGCGCTCTCCGCGGCGGGCGATTCCGGCGCCGACTCCGCCGCCCGGGTCGCACTGGCGGCGACCGTCGGCTACGTCGCCTTCCTGGTGGGCCCGCCCTCCCTCGGTTACCTCGGTGAGCACTTCGGCCTGCGGCACGCCCTCATCCTGGTGCTCGCCCTGGTGGTGGCCGCCGTCTTCGCCACGCCGGCCGCCCGTTCGCCGCGGCAGGCACGGGAGGCGGAACCGGCGCGCGGGTGAGGCGCGCGGGTGAGGGCTGACACCGGCGAGGGCCGCCGATCCGCGGTCGGTCCGCCGTCACTGCGCCGTCGGATGGGAACCCGGGGTGTGGCCGAAGGCCCGCCGGAAAGCGTCGATGAACGCGCTGGCCGACGACCAGCCGCAGGCGTGGGCCACCGCCGTCACCGGGGTCCGGTCGGCGAGCAGGATCAGCGCGTGGTGGAGGCGCAGCTGGGTGCGCCACTGCGGGAAAGTCATTCCGAGGTCGCTGCGGAACAGCCGGGACAGGGTGCGGTCGCCGGCTCCGACGGCACGGCCGAGTTCCTTGAGCGTGCGGCCGTCGGCCGGGTCGGCCTGGAGGATCGCGCACACGTCGCGCAGCAGGGGTGCGGTGGGGGTGGGCAGGTGCAGTGGCTGTTGCGGTGAGGCCCGCAGCTGGTCGAGCAGGACGGCGCGCAGCCGGGCCCGTTCGGGGCTGTCGTCGTCCTCGCCGCGGGTGTAGGCGATGATCAGCTCGCGCAGCAGCGGGCCCACGGCGAGCACGGTCGGGGCGTCGAGCGCGAGGGGGTTCTCGGTGGCGGGCAGGCCGATGAAGTGCAGTTCGAGTTCGCCGTAGGCCCGGTGTGCGTGGACGGTGCCGGCCGGCACCCAGATGGCGCGGTTGCCGGGGGCGACCCAGGAGCCCGCGCTGGTCGTCACGGCCACCACGCCCCGGCCGGCGTAGGCGATCTGGTGGTCGTCGTGCCGGTGCGAGTCGATGGCGTGGCCGGCGGCCAGCCAGCGGGTGCGGGTCGGGGCGGTGGCCTCGTGGCGGATTTCCGTCATTGCTTGGCAGATTAGCGGAAGTGCGACAGGCCGTCGGGCTCGGAGCATGGCGGGGTGCGAAGGAATACATCGATCACTCTGCTGTCCGCCGGCCATGCCTGTGTCGACATCTACCAAGGTGCCGTGGCGGCACTGCTGCCGTTCTTCGTCTCCGAGCGCGGCTACTCCTACGCGGTCGCCTCCGGTGTCGTACTGGCGGCGTCCGTGCTCTCCTCGGTGGCGCAACCGCTGTTCGGGGTACTGACCGACCGCTGGCCGATGCCCTGGCTGCTGCCGGTCAGCACCCTGCTGGGCGGTGCCGGTGTCGCGCTGAGCGGGGTGAGCGGCTCCTACCTGCTCACCCTGGTGTTCATGGCGCTGTCCGGGATGGGGGTGGCCGCCTACCACCCCGAGTCCGCCCGGGTCGCCCGTATCGCCAGCCGCGGCAGCCACAACGCGATGGGGGTGTTCGCCACCGGCGGCAACATCGGCTTCGCGCTGGCCCCGCTGATGGTGGGCGCCGTCGTCGGCGCGGGCGGGCTGCGCTGGACACCGGTCCTCGTGATACCGGCGCTGGCCGGTACCGCGCTGTGTCTGCCGGTGCTGCGCACGTTCCGCGCCGACAAGGCCCTCGGCACCGCCGCGCCGGTGCCGGCCGGGAGCGACGACGTCCCGTCCTTCGTACGGCTGTCCCTGGCCGTAGTGTTCCGGTCGATCGCGTTCGTGGGTCTGAGCACCTTCATCTCGCTCTACGCCGAGCAGCGCACGGGCGGTGGCACCGCCGCCGGCACCGCGGCCCTGACGGTGCTCTACCTCGGGGGCGCGGTCGGTTCCGTGCTGGGCGGGTCCCTGGCGGGCCGCTGGAACCGGGTGACCGTCTCCCGCTGGTCCTACGTGCTGGCCGTGGTGGCCGTCGCGGGTGTGGTGTGGGTGCCCGGCCCGGCCCTCTACCTGTTCGTGGCGCTGACGTCGGTCGCCTTGTATGTGCCGTTCTCGCTCCAGGTGACACTCGGGCAGGACTACCTGCCCTCGCGGATCGGCACGGCCAGCGGGGTCACCCTCGGCCTCACCGTGAGCATCGGCGGCCTGGCCGGCCCCGCCCTCGGCAGCCTGGCCGACGCCACCTCCCTGCAGACCGCGCTGGCACCGCTGGTCCTGATGCCGGTGCTGAGCCGACTGCTGTTCGGCACCCTGCGCGAGCCCGGCGGGCCCCGGCCACGCGACACGACGCCGAGGACCGGTAACGGAGACGGCACCACCGCCGTCCCGACCGCACCGGGACACCGCTCACCGAATCCGTGAGCCGTGAGCCGTGAGCCGTGAGCCGTCGATCAGTCTGGAGGAAACGGCGGTTCTGATCGAGGTGCTCGAAGTTGCACGCCCACGACCACCCGTGCCGGATGTTGCCAGGCGAACTGATGGGGCAGCGGTCGCTGCAGACCACCCACCAGAGCCCTCTGAAACGGATGATGCGGCGCCACGAGGGGATTCCCCCTCACGCTGCGGGCCGGCGGCCATGGACGGCGCTGACCGGTCACTTGCCGCGCCTGACGTGGTGAGCGGTTTGTTCCACCGGTGATCGGATCGTTCAAGATGCGCGGTCCCTGCCGCGGTGACCTCATGGGGTACGGCATGGCCTTCGCGGTCCGTCGGAGCCGTGCCGTCCCCGTTCGAAACACCGCAGGAGGGCTGTCATGGTCAGTACCCCGGACAGGACACTCAATGGCAAGGTCGCCTTCGTCGGCGGCGCGTCCCGCAACCTCGGCGGGCTGATCAGCACCACTCTCGGCGCGGAGGGCGCCCTGGTCGCGGTGCACTACAACAGCGACTCCTCCCGGGCCAAGGCCGAGGACGTCGTCGAGCAGATCAGCAAGGGGCCGGGGAAGGCGTTCGCGGTCCAGGCCGATCTGACGAGGGTCGCCGAGGTGGAGCGGGTCTTCGACGAGGTCGTGAACCGGTTCGGCAGGCTCGACTACAGCATCAACACCGCCGGCATGGTGCTGAAGAAGCCGCTGACCGAGATCGCGGAGGAGGAGTACGACCGGATGTTCGCGGTCAACTCCAAGGCCGCGTTCTTCGTGATGCGCGAGGCCGCCCGCAGAATCGAGGACGGGGGCAAGATCATCACGATCGTCACCTCGCTGCTCGCCGCATACACGGGCCTCTACTCCACGTACGCGGGCAGCAAGGCGCCGGTCGAGCACTTCACCCGCGCCCTGTCGAAGGAGCTGTTCGGCCGGAACATCTCGGTCAACAACATCGCACCGGGTCCGATGGACACCTCGTTCTTCTACCCCGCCGAGGACGACGACTCCGTCGCCTACCACAAGTCGTCCGCGATGAACGGCGATCTCACCAAGCTCGAGGACATCGTCCCGTGGGTGCGGCACCTGCTGACCGACGGCTGGTGGGCCAACGGGCAGACGATCTTCCTCAACGGCGGCTACACCACTCGCTGACCCGGATCGGCCCGGGGGCTGCCACGTCATCTGGCCGCCCCGGGCCGTTCCCGTCCGCAGCACACCAGTTCATCCGGAGGCTCCCCAGGCCCACCGAGCTCACCGACCCTGCCGTGGCCGCGTCGGGTGTAGTTCCCTTCGGAGAAGGGCCGACCTGGAATGGACTCCCCCTGATCGCATGGCGGCCCTACGCTTGCCGCTCCAGCGCGATCTCCGGAGGTGTGCGCGATGTCCCGTCCGCTTGACGGGCATGTCACGGGCTCCCTGAGCCATCGGACCGGCTACGGCCCGGTGGGCGACAACATGGTGGAGTTCCGGTACCAGCTCTCGGGCGAGACGACCTTGATCCGCCCGGACGACGGCCAGGCGGCCGGCGTGGTCCGCATGCGCTGCCCGGCCTGCGACAAGGCCCTCACCTACCGGGTGTACAGCATCCGCACGACCCGTCGGCGGCAGGCGTTGTGGTGGGCGCTGACCGCGTTCGCCGTGGCACTGATCATCGGTGGGGTGGTGCTCGCGACCACACTTCCCGATGAGGGCGTGAGCGACGTCATGGTGCACATGGTGGTGTGGTCGGTCATCGGCGGGTTCGTCGCCGGGGTCGTTCTGATCCAACTGGCCTGGGGCGAGTTCGGGGTACGTGGGCACCGGACCGGATGGCCGATCATGGCGAAGCACAGGTTCGAGCTCGCCCCTTCCGACGACGACAAGCCCGCCCTGCATTGCGACCGGTGCGGACACCGTGAGGTGATGGAGAGCGACGGATACGACGCATACTCGGCCGCCAAAGCCCGCCTTCGACAGCACACTTGCATCTGACCCGGGCCGGATCGTCCTGGGTGCCCCTCGGGGACGCGTCGAGCTGGGGAAACGCCCTGTCAGGTGATGGTGGCGCGGTCGGTTCTCCACCGTGGGAGTGGAGGAGGCTGCGCTGGCAGAGGAATTGGAGGCGGGGGCGCGGCTACGGGTGACGCGCGAGACGGTGCAGATCACGGAAGCGCGGCCACAGCCGATCGAGAAGCACACCCGAGCCGCAGACTCCGAACTCCGCCGGCCCCACCCTGCCGGAGGTTGAGGAACGAGCTCAGGCTGTCCAGACGCGGTCGGCGTAGTCGAGGAAGTTGTGGCCGAGGATCTTCTCGATGCGTTCGGAGCGGTAGCCGCGTTTCTCCAGGAGGCGGATCAGGTCGCGGAACTGGTCCACGCCGCGCAGGTCCACGACGAAGGGGTAGGTGTCGGCCCGTTCGCCGGCCGCGCCGACGCCGGCCGCCCGGCGGGCGGCGACGTGTTCGGCGAGGGTCGCGCGATAGGCGTCGAGGTCATCCACGGCGGTGACGCTGCCGTCGGTGCCGATGCCGACGTGGTCCTCGCCGCAGACGTCGACCGCGTGCACGACGTGCTCGACGACGTCCGCGGCGGTGGCGTGCCCGGTCGGGTTGAGGAAGGGCATGAAGTAGATGCCGACGAAGCCGCCTCGGTCGGCGACCAGACGGAGTTCCTCGTCCGTCTTGTTGCGCGGCAGGTCGGTCAGGGCGCGGCAGCCGGTGTGGTTGATCGAGACGGGCTGCCGGGAGTGCCGGGCCGCGTCCAGGCAGGTGTTCTCCCCGCTGTGCGAGAGGTCGACCATCAGGTGGTGGTCGTTGAGCGCTTCGACGACACGATGGCCGAAGGGGGTCAGGCCGCGGTTGGCGGTGGCCATGGAGCCGTCGCCGAGGTGGTTGGCCTGGTTGTAGGTGAGCTGGACGACCCGTACGCCGGCCTCGGCGAAGCCGGCGACGCGGGTGTCGACGAGGGCGGGGTCCTCGCCGACGGCCACGGCGTTCTGGAAGCCGTAGATGACGCCGATCCGTCGCTCGCGGTGGGCGCGTCGGATGTCGTCGGTCGTACGGACCTTGATCAGGTCGGCCGGGTGGGCGTCGAGGATCCCGTCCCAGACGGCTATCTCGTCGAGCGTGTGCTCGTACGGCGGCAGGTCGCCCATGGTGTAGCCGAGGGTGATGTTGACGGCGGTCAGACCGGAGGCGTGGGCGTCGGCGATCGCCCGCGCGTCGACGGCGAGTTGACCGCTGGACGGGTTGAGCTGGGTGGCCACGGCTCGGGCGGCGGGAGTGTTGGGGTTGTCGAGCTGCCCCAGCGCGTTGACGATCATCGGGTGGGCGACGGCGGTCACTGGGCGTCCTTCTCGAAGTCGGCGCGGTCGAAGCGGCGGCCGCGTTTCACGGTGAGGGTGAGGGTGCGCAGGTTGGCGATGTCCCGGAGCGGATCCTCGTCCAGGACGGCGAAGTTGGCGAGCTTTCCGGCTTCGACGCTGCCCATGTCCGCCTCGGTGCCGGCGGCCCTGGCCCCGACCAGGGTCGCCGAGCGCAGGACGTCGGCGGCGGGGATGCCGCAACGGTCGACGAGGAAGGCGAGTTCGCCGTAGAGGGCCGGGAAGGGGTCGTCGGGGTCGGTCTCGTGGTCGGTGCCGGTGCAGAGGTCGACTCCGGCCCGGTGTGCCTGGGCGGTGACGGCGGCGGCCAACTCGGCGTTGCGGCGGGCCCGTTCCGCGGATTCGGCGGTGTCTCCCCGGAGTTCGTCGCTGGTCCACATGGACGCGGTGGCGTCGAGGACGGTGCCGCGGCGGCGCATCTCGGTGAAGAGGGCGGCCAGTTCCGGGGCGTCGCCCGTGGTGAAACGGTCGTGGTCGACGCGGGGTTTGGTCTTGTAGCTGCTCAGCGGCTCGGTGGGGTCCTCGAAGGCGAGCAGGGTGACATGGGAGACGCTGTCCACACCCGCGGCGACGACCTCGCCGGGAGCGGCCGGGAAGACGGTGGCGTGTGCCCAGACGGCGATGCCCTGACGGTGCGCCTCGGCGGTGACGGCGGCGACGGTCGCGGCGTCCAGGTCGGCGTAGACCTTGATCGCGGCGGCGTGGGTGCCACGGGCCAGAGCGACGGCGATCGTCAGGTCGGTGTCCGGGGTGACGGCCTGCATCCAGGGGACGGCACCGGGTACGGCGCCCCGGGAGACCTCGTGGGTGCGCGGGTCGTCGAAGAAGGACGGCCCGGCCATGAGCGCCGCGTAGCGGATGTCAGGGCCGGGGATCTCGCCGACCAGGGTGGCCCGGGCGAGGTCGCCGATGTGCCGCAGGTCGTCGGCCATGTCACGGACGGCGGTGACCCCGCTGTGCACCAGGCGCCGGAGCACGGCCTCGGCGACGGGCCGGTCGGGCGGGGTGGCCAGGTGCTGGTGGGTGTCGATCAGGCCGGGGACGACGAACCGCCCGTCGAGGTCGACACGGGGTGCGTCGGCCGCGAGCGGGGGCAACGGGTCGCCGTCACCGGTGACGGTGTGGATCCGGGCGCCGTCCGTGACGATCGTGGTGTTCGGGCGGGACCGGTCGCCGGTGCCGTCGAAGAGGGTGGCACCGCGGTAGACCGTGAGGGTTCCGCGGGGCGGTGCGGCCCAGGGGGTCGGGGCGCCCGGGGGCAGGTCGGTCATGGTCACCTTCGGTCCGGGAAACAGCACGTTGTTACGCTGTAGGTAACAGCTGTATCGTGTAATGAAAACGCAGGTACTGTACTCCGCGGTCGGCGGATCGCCGCAAGGACCCGAACCGGACAGGACGCGGGACGGGACGCCGGGCAGGACCCTGGACGGGACGCCGGAGAGGCCACCGCACAGGACGCGGATCAGGACACCCCGGTCCGTGGCCGCACCGTGGACGAGAGGGAAGAACCGCTGTCATGCCCGTCGCACCCCGTACCGCGACACCGCCCCGGTCGGCCGTGGACAAGGCGCTCGACCTGGTCGAGGCCGTCTCGCGCGCACCGCACCCGGTGCGGCTGACCGATCTGGCCGCCGAGGTGGGCCTGCACCGCGCCACCGCCTACCGGATCCTGCTGGACCTGGTCCGCCGGGGCTGGGTGCTGCGGGCCGGGGACCGCTATCTGCCCGGCGCCGCGGTGCTGCGGATGTCCGCCTCGGCCGCGGGCAACTCGCTGACCGCACTGGCCCGTCCGGTGCTGGAACGGCTGTCCGCCGCGACCTCGATGATGGTCAACCTCCAGGTGCTGGAGGAGGGCGGCGCCCGGGTGATCGACGTGGTCAGGCCCGAACGGCTCGCCATGATCAGCCATTTGCGGGGCGAGCTGCTGCCGGTACGGCGGTTCGCCGGGCCGCTGGCCCTGGTCGCCGCGCTCGAACCGGAGGCGAGGAAACGGTGGTTGGACGGGCTGCCGGAGGACGCCGAGGACGTGGCGCGGGAGTTGGCCGAGGTGGAGCGGACCGGTGTCGCCGTGGAGCACGGCCGTAACGACAAGCTGGTCGCGTCCGTGAGCCGGGCGGTGGTGCCTGCTCCGGGTGCTCCGGTGTGCGCGCTGACGGTCGTGGGACCGGATGCCGAGTTCGACGGGCCGGAACTGGCTTCCGTGGAGCGGGAGTTGCGCGCGGCCACGGACGAACTGGTGACGGCCCTCATCGCCGACACGCCCGGGGCCGGCCGGTGAGCGGGATGCTGGTGCTGGACCGTCGGCAGACGGCTGCCGCGCTGCGACCAGACGCCGTGCTCGACGCGGTGGCCCGGGCGCTCGTGGCAGTCGCCCACGACGAGGTCTCCGCCCCGCCCCGCATCGCCGCCCTGACGCCGGCCGGCCTGCTCGGCGCGATGCCCGGTTACGTCCCGGGGCTCGGGCTGGCCGCGAAGCTGGTGACCGTGACCGCGGATCCCGGCCACCTCGGACGCGGTTTCCACCGGGGGCTGGTGGCGCTGTTCGACGAGCACGACGGGCGGCCGCTGGCACTGGTGGACGGCGAGTCGCTGACCGAGGTCCGCACGGCGGCGTCCGCCACGCAGAGCGCGCTGGCCCTGGCCGCCCGCCCCGGTCTCGGCCGGGTGGCGGTGGTGGGGACGGGCGCCCAGGCGCGCGCCCAGCTGGCCCTGCTCGCGGCGGTGCGGCCGGAGGCCGAGGTGACGGTGGCAGGCCGTGATCCGCAGCGGGCCGGTGCGGCAGCCGAGTCGTATCCCGGCGCGCGGGTCGCCGCCGGTATCGAGGACGCGGTACGCGAGGCCGATGTGGTGTTCTGCTGCACCGGCGCCACCACTCCCGTGATCCGCCGTGAGTGGCTCGCTCCCGGCGTCCATGTCTCGTCGGTCGGCGGCTCCCAGGGGCCCGAACTGGATCCCGGCACCGTAGGGGACGCGGCCCTGTTCACCGAGTGGACCGGTGCGGCCACCGCACCGCCACCGGCGGGCGCCCATGAGCTCCAGGACCTCTCCCCCGGCCGGACGGTGACCCTCCTCGGGTCCGTCCTGGCCGGCGACCACCCGGGGCGGGACGGTGACGCCGACGCCCTCACCGTCTTCAAGTCCACCGGTCACGCGGCGCTCGACGTGGCGGCGGTCCGGGTGGCCTACGACGTGGCGCTCGAACAGGGGTGGGGAGTGCGCGTGGATCTGTGACGGGCGGGGCCGCTCGCAACGGCAGCCGCCGGCCGGGGAAGTGACACCGTCCCATCCGCGGACTCGGCCGGCACCGCCCGTCCCGGCAGGAGTTCCCCCCGACCCGGGCGCTCCCCGGCAATCCTCCGATCCAGACCCTTTGTTTCACCGTACATCTAGATGCATAGTTCCGTTATGGAGAACCGGGTCGAAGATCGGGGCGCCTCCGGCGGGCCGGCGGGTGCGGAGGGCCCCGCGGGTTCGGCGGAGCAGTTGATGATCGCCGTGGAGCAGCTGGTGCGCCATGTGCGGCACAGCGTCACCGCCGGCGGTCTGAGCACCGCCGCCTCCGCCACGCTGGCCCGGCTGGGCCGGGAGGGTCCGCTGCGGCTGACCGAACTGGCCCGAGCCGAAGGCGTCTCGCAGCCGGGGATGACCCAGCTCGTCGGCCGGCTGGAGCGCGCGGGACTGGTGGCGCGCAACGCCGACCGCACCGACGGCCAAGGCGTCCTCGTGGAGATCACCGGCCTCGACGTCTTCCGGCAGCGGCGCGCCGAACGCTCCCACGCCCTCCAGGAACTGGTCCAGGAGCTGACCGAGCCCGAACAGCGGGCCGTGCGGCTCGCCCTGCCCGCCCTGGCCCGTGCGATCGAGGAAGGCCGGGCCCGCGGCTGACCCCTCCTTGCCCCTCCTTGCCCATCCCCGAGGGGCTGTCCCGTCCGTCCGCATCCGGAGAGAGGACCGTTGATGAGTACTCCGCACCCGAGAACCGCGAGCCCGTTCAGGCAGCCGAAGGCCGTGTGGGCCGTGGCGTTCGCCTGTGTGATCTCGTTCATGGGCATCGGCCTGGTGGACCCGATCCTGCCCGCCCTGGCCCAGAGTCTGCACGCCTCCCCCAGTCAGGTCTCGCTGCTGTTCAGCAGCTATCTGATCGTGACCGCGGTCGCGATGCTGATCGTCGGCTGGGTGTCCAGCAGGATAGGCGCCAAGCGCACCCTGGTCGCCGGGCTCGCGATCATCGTGGTGTTCGCCGCGCTCGCCGGCGCCTCCGGCTCGATCGACGGTATCGTCGGTTTCCGCGCCGGGTGGGGACTCGGCAACGCCCTGTTCATCGCCACCTCGCTGGCCGTCATCGTCGCCTCGGCGAGCGGCGGATTCGGCGGCGCGATCATCCTCTACGAGACCGCCCTGGGCCTCGGCATAGCCGTCGGCCCCCTGCTGGGCGGCGAGTTGGGGGCCATCAGCTGGCGGGGTCCCTTCTTCGGCGTGGCCGTTCTGATGGCGATCGCGCTCGTCGCGACGCTGGCGTTCGTGCCGTCGCTGCCCAAGCCGGAACGCCGTACCTCACCGCTGGCGCCGATCGCGGCGCTGCGCCACCGCGGTCTGCTGACCATGGGCATCATGGCCCTGCTGTACAACTGGGGCTTCTTCACGATGCTCGGCTACGCGCCCTACCCGATGGAACTGGACGCCCATCAGCTGGGGCTCGTCTTCACCGGCTGGGGCCTGCTGGTGGCCGCGTTCAGCGTCTTCTTCGCGCCGCGTCTACAGGCCCGGTTCGGCACCGCGCCGGTGCTGTACGCCAACCTCGTCGGCCTCGGCGCGGTGATGGCCGTCATCGCCGCCGGGGTCGACACGCCGACGGTCGTGATCGTCGCCGTCATCGTCAGCGGCATCTTCATCGGCGTCAACAACACCCTCACCACGCAGGCGGTGATGGTGGTCTCGCCGGTGGAACGTCCGGTGGCCTCCTCCTCGTACGGCTTCCTGCGGTTCATCGGCGGCGGCCTGGCCCCGTACGTCGCCGGCAGGCTCGCGGACGCCACCGACCTGAGCGTGCCGTTCTATCTGGGCGCCGGCACCTTCCTGCTGGCGATTCCGGTCCTGGCCAGCGGGCACCGGCTGCTGCGCGAGGCGGAGACCCGCCTCGGCGGGGAGCCGGTCGTCCCGACCCTCACCCCCGTCGGGCGGCGGGTTCCGGCCGGCACGGGTCCGGTCGTCGTGGCGGTGGGCAACCACGAACGGGCCGCCACCATCGTCGACGCGGCCGCCCGGCTCGCGCGGGACACCGCCAGCCCGCTGGAGGTGGTGCACGTCCAGCAGACCGCCGTCGTCGAGGAGCAGGCGGCGGACACCGAGACCGCCGAGGAGGCCCGGGCCGCCGTGACCGCCCATCTGGACCGGCTCGCCGCCCAGGGGTTCGCCGCCACCGGCCAGGTCCTCGACAGCGTCGGTGATCACGCCGCCGCGGGGCGGGTGCTGGCCCGGCACGCCGCCGAGGTCCATGCGCGTGCCATCGCCGTCGGGCGTTCGCCGCGCGGTCCGCTCGCCCAGTTCGCCGACGGCAGTCTCACCACCGCGCTCGCGCACGCCGCGACCTGCACGGTCGTCCTCGTCGACCCGGCCGACGCGCCCCTGCAGCTGACGGCGTCCACCCTCGCGGAACTGCGCGACACCCCGGCCTGATCAGGCGATCCGGCCGGCCCGGCCCATCGGGACCTGACCTCCCGGCCTGCCCCAGTCCCCCATGAGTGCCTCACCGCAGGGGCCGCGCCTCCGGCTCCGGTCCGGTCGGCACCGCCCGTGGGTGCCCGGTAGCACGGGCCGGTGGGTCAGGTCGCGGGGCGGTGGTCCTCGACAGCACGCTCCGGGCCGATCTCAGAGGTGGCCGAAGCGGTGGCCACGGACACGTGGCCCGCCTCGCCGCCGCCCTGGGAGGTGATCACCTTCGAGGGACGGTTGCCGCGGTCCAGGATGCCGCCGGTGACGGCCAGCGCCAGGCCTGCCATCGCGAGGGCCGCACCGACCAGGTTGGGGGCCGCCCAGCCCCAGCCCGCCGAGATGACCACGCCGCCGAGCCAGGCACCGGCCGCGTTGGCCATGTTGAAGGCGGAGTGGTTGGAGGCGGCCGCCATCGTCGGGGCGTCCTTCGCGTTCATCATCAGCAGCATCTGGACGGGTGTGGTGATGAGCGCGCCCATCGCGCCGATGAAGGTGACCGTCACCAGCGCCGGCACCGTGCTGTGGACGGTGAAGTAGAACGTCACCAGAGCGGCCGCCAGCAGGATGATCCCGGCGTACAGCGTCGGGCGCAGGGCCCGGTCGGTGAGGGGACCCGCCGCCAGGGTGCCGAGGGTCATGCCGACGCCGTAGAGGGCGAGGACCACGGTCGTCGAGGAGTCGGAGATGCCGGTCAGGTGCGTCAGCATGGGGACGAGGTAGCTGTAGACGGCGAAGAAGCCGCCGAACCCGACGACGGCGGTGGCCAGGCCGATGAACACCTGCCGGTTGCCCATCGCCCGCAGTTCCCGCCGGATGCCCGCCTGCGGGCCGCGCGGCTGGTGGGGTACGAGGAGGGCGAGCGCGGCGAGCGCGACGAGGCCGATGACGGCGACCCCGCAGTAGGCGTACCGCCAGCCCAGATGCTGGCCGAGGGCGGTACCGGCGGGCACGCCGACGATGTTGGCGATGGTGAGCCCGAGGAACACGCTGGAGACGGCGCGTGCGGCGCGCTCCGGGGCCACCAGCCGGGAGGCGACGACGGCGCCCACGCCGAACAGCGCGCCGTGCGGCAGTCCGGCCAGGAAGCGGGCGGCGAAGAGCAGGCCGAAGTTCGGGGCGAGCGCGGACGCCGTGTTGCCCACCACGAACAGTCCGGTCAGCAGGAGCAGCAGTCGCTTGTGGGACACCCGTGCGCCGATGCCCGTCAGCACGGGGGCGCCGACGACCACGCCGAGGGCGTAGGCCGAGACGAGGTTGCCGGCGTGCGGCACCGACACACCGACCCCGTCCGCGATCTGGGGCAGCAGGCCCATGGTGGCGAACTCGGTGGTGCCTATTCCGAACGTGACGACGGCAAGGGCCAGTAGAGCCAATGGCATGGTGGGTGAGCGAACCTTTCGGGGACGGTGGTCCGGGGACGGGGAGCGGAACGGGACCGGGAGCTGTCTTCGGCCTCCGGGGCCCGTCGCGCCGAGCACCCTTGCCCAGCACACCCCAAGAACGTTGCAGCGAGCTGGACCGGGTGTGCATTCCGCGATCGGCTCAAACAGCAGGGTGACCTGCGTCACCACGGCCTGCGGGGTCGGTTCGGTCGTCTTTTTGGCCTGGATGCGCTGATCAGAATCCGTAGCATGGTCGTGCTATGAAGGACGGGTGCCGAAGATCGTGGATCCCGAGCAGCGTCGCCGCGAAGTGGCGGAGGCCGTCTTCCGGGTCGTGGCCCGCGGCGGCATCCAGGCGGCCACCCTCCAGCACGTGGCCGCGGAGGCGGGGCTCGCCGTCGGCTCCGTACGGCACTACTTCGACAGCCACGCCGAGCTGCTCTGCGTCGCGGCCCGCGAGATGGTGCACCGCGTGGAGGCTCGGGTGCTGACGCGGCTGGAAGAGCAGAGCCACGGTGAGGATCCCCGCCGTTTCGTGGAGGCGATCGCGAGCGAGTTCCTGCCGCTCGACCCGGCGCGCGCCGACGAGACGGCGGTCTGGCTGGAGTTCTCGGTGGCCGCGCGTACGCACCCCGCCCTGGCCGCGATCGCCACCGAACTCCACGACGGACTGCGGGACATCAGCGGCCGGCTGCTGCGCCGGCTGGATGTGGCCGACCCGGTGGCGACGGAACACCTCGCCGCCGTCCTCGACGGCCTCGCCCTCAACGCGGCGCTCCACCCCGACCGTCTTGACCCGGACACGGTCCGCGCGGTCCTGCGACACCATGTGACGCAGCTGCCCGGCGCCCGGCGGGACGGAGCCGCGGACGCGCCCTGAACAGGGGCCGCCCGCAGGCCCGTCGGCGTCAGTCGCGGTCCGGGCGGACGGCGCGTCCGGCCACCGGCGGCCGCTTCAGACGCCGATGGCCTTCTGGCACTCCGCACACAGTCCCCACCAGGTGATCTCGGCCTCGTCGACGGCGAAGCCCAGGTCCTTCTCGGGCGTGAGACAGGGCGCCGCGCCCACACTGCAGTCGACGTCCTCGATCCGACCGCAGCGGCGGCAGACGAGGTGATGGTGGTTGTCGCCGACCCGCAGCTCGTACCGGGCAGGTGAGCCGGCGGGCTCGATACAGCGGACGAGCTCCGCCTTCGCCAGGTCTTCCAGGACGTTGTACAGGCCCTGCCGGGAGAGTCCGCCGGCCGCGGCCGGGTCCGCGCCGATGCGCGCCTCGAGGTCCGCCGCGGTGGAGTGCGGATGACCCTGCAGCGCGGTCAGCACCGCCCGGCGCTGGGCCGTGCTGCGCAGCCCCTTGCGCTTGAGCAGGTCACCCACCAGCTGCTCCATGGTCACTCTCCTCCGCAGATCCGGGCGGCGCTTCCGCGCGGGCACAGTGCCGGCGCGGCCCACGATACAACCCAGAGTTGACTCGGTCAGATCTGGGCGGACGCCCCTAGGAGCCCCTAGGAGGCTTCCGCCGTGCGGCAGGAGCCACAGACGAGACGCCGGGCGGGGCGGACGCTCGTCATGGGGATCACGCCGATCGGCCGCTGGACGGTCGTCCGCAGGATCCGCGAGTGGTCGGCACAGGTGAAGAGTCCGCAGCGGGTACAGGCGCCGATCCCGGTGGTGTCGTTACGCCCGTCCTGGGCGCAGTCGTAACAGTGCATGGTGCTTCCCGAAGAGAACTGGCCCACTCGCCTTGCGAAGTGGGGTGCGTGGTTTCCGCATCCCGCCGACGCCGCACTGCGCACCCTCGGGCAGTTGGAAGGCGTTTCCGGCCGGGATGGCCATGTGCCGCGACGAGCGTTCGCTCCCTGGGCACACGTCGAACATAGCCCGCCAGTTTTGACAGAGTCAAGTCTAGAGTGAGAAGAGAAATCGTCCGGGGGGTCTGGACCGCCCGCACTTGTTCACCTACTGTCTAGACATGCCTGGACAGGTTCACAAGCACCATCGCATCGCCCGCGTCCTCGCCGACGAGATCCGCGCCGGGGTCCATGCCGACGGCAGCCGGCTCCCCGGGGAGCACGCGCTCACCGAGCGGTTCGGCGTCAGCCGGACCACCCTTCGGCAGGCTCTTCAGGTTCTCGGCGACGAGGGCCTCATCGCCACCCACGCGGGGATCGGCTCGTTCGTCACCTTCGACGGGACGCCGATCGACAACCGCCTCGGCTGGACCCGGTCCCTGGCCGAACAGGGCACCGAACTCACCACCGAGATCCTCCGCTTCGAGGAGGTCGCCGATCCGGAGCTGGCCGCGCGGCTGGGGCTCACGTCGCACGCGTTCATCGCCCTGGACCGGGTCAGACGGCTGCCCGACGGGCCGGGCGTGTCGCTGGAACGCAGCCGGGTGCCGGCCAGCGGGAGCCTGGCCGGGCTGCCCGAGCGCGGTCTCGACGGCGGTTCGCTCAGCCGGGCGCTGATCGCGGCGGGCCGGATCACCGACTCCGGCGAGGGAGTCGTCTCGGTGCGCGGGCTGGCGGCGGACGAGGCGGTCGTACTGCACCGCTCCCCCGGTGAGTCCTTCCTCCGCCTGGACCAGGTGTACCGGGCCGCCGACGGCTCGGTCGTCGAGCAGGTCAGCAGTCTGCTCGATCCCGCCCACTTCGAACTGCACGTCCGCTCGGGCCATGGAGGCCGCTCGTGACCGACCGACTCGACCGCGCCCTGGGCGCCTTCTACGGACTCGCCCTCGGTGACGCCCTCGGCATGCCCACCCAGGTGATGTCCCGGGAGGACGTCGTCCGGGTCTACGGCACCCTCACCGGCTTCGAGGCCGCCCGGCCCGACAATCCGGTGAGCGCGGGCATGCCCGCCGGGTCCGTCACCGACGACACCGAACAGGCCGTCATCGTCGCCCGGCTCATCGACGAGGGCCACGGGCGGATCGATCCGCTGCGCCTGGCCCATGAACTGCTCGACTGGGAGAAGGAGATGAAGGCCAAGGGGTCCTTCGATCTCCTCGGTCCGTCCACCAAGGCCGCGCTGGACGCGGTGGCGCGTGGGGTCTCCCCCCAGGAGGCGGGCCGCAACGGCACGACGAACGGCGCCGCGATGCGCGTCACCCCGGTAGGGATCGCCTTCGCCGCCGAGCCGCTCGACACGTTCGTCGACCGGGTCGTGGAGTCCTGCCAGGTCACCCATGACACGACGATCGGCATCGCGGGCGCGGCCGCCGTGGCCGCCGCCGTCAGCACCGGAGTGGGCGGCGGCTCGCTCGATAAGGCCGTCACCGCCGCCGTGACCGCCGCCCGCGCCGGTGCGCGGCGCGGGCACTGGATCGCCGGAGCGGACATCGCCGCCCGGATCGAGTGGGCCTGGGAGCTGGTTCGGGACCTCCCGGAGGCCGAGGCCCTGGACCGTGTGGTCGCGCTCGTCGGCACCAGCGTGGCGAGCCAGGAGTCGGTGCCCGCCGCCTTCGCGGTGCTCGCCCTGGCCGACGGCGATCCCTGGCGGACCGCGCTGCTAGCCGCCAACCTCGGCGGCGACAGCGACACCATCGGCGCGATCGCCGGGGCGGTGGCCGGTTCGGTCGCCGGGCTCTCCGCGCTGCCCGCCGAGGCCGTACGGACCCTTCGAACCGTCAACTCCCTCGAACTGGAGCCTCTGACGGCCCGTCTGCTCACCTTCCGCTGATTCATCCGCCCTCACCAGGGGAGCGCGTCCCGTGCGCCGCCCTGGATCACGACACCGCCCGTCCTTCCGCACCGCACCCTGCAAGGAGGTTCCGTCATGGCCGTTTCGAAGACGAACGATCGCGTCGGTGCCATCGAGACCCGCGGGATCGAACCGGTCCCCGACAGTGAGCGCCACGGCCACGCCGGCCAGATGTTCTGGACCTGGTTCGCCGCCAACATCAGCATCCTCGGACTGCCGCTCGGCGCCACCCTGGTGGCCTTCCGCGGCCTGGACATCTGGCAGTCGGTGCTCGTCGCCGTCCTCGGCTCGTTCGGCTCCTTCGCCCTGGTGGGCGCCCTGAGCCTGGCGGGCAAGAAGGGCGGCGCCCCGGCTCTGACCCTGTCCCGCGCGGTCTTCGGGCAGCGCGGCAACGCGGGTCCGACCCTGATCACCTGGCTGAGCCGGGTCGGCTGGGAGACCATCTCCACGACCACCGCGGCCTACGCCCTGCTGGCCCTGCTCGACACGGCGTTCGGCATCCGACGGAACACCGTGCTCACCCTTGTCTGCCTCCTGGTCTTCATCGCCTGCACGCTGCTGATCAGCGGCCTCGGCCATGCCACCATCATGTGGATCAACAAGTGGGCCACGGTCGTCTTCGGCCTCCTCAACCTCATCGTGATGGGCTTCCTGATCTCGACCGTCGACTGGAGCAAGGTTCTCGACGCCCCGGCGGGGCCGGCCAGCGCGGTGGTCGCCGGCGTGGGGTTCATCGCCTCCGGAACCGGCATCGGCTGGGCCAACGCCGGTGCGGACTACGCCCGTTACCTGCCCCGCGCGATCCCGGGCCGGCGGCTCGTGGTGGCCTCGGCCTTCGGCGCGGGCATCCCGCTCGTGCTGCTGATCTCGCTCGGCTCGCTGCTCTCCGCGGGCGACCGGACGCTGGCCACCGCCTCCGACCCGGTCGCGGCGATCAACGCGATGCTGCCGACCTGGATGGCGATCCCGTACCTCGTCGCGGCCTTCGGCGGACTGCTGATGTCGAACCACCTCTCCACGTACTCCGCGGGGCTCACGATGATCACCCTCGGCCTGCGGGTGCCGCGCGCCTACGCCGTCGGCATCGACGTCGTGGTCATGTTCGCCGGCGGTATCTACTTCATGCTGATCGCCGACGACTTCTACGGCCCGTTCTCGACCTTCCTGACGCTGCTGGCCGTGCCCATCTCGGCCTGGATCGGTGTGGTCGCGGTGGACTCGCTGCGCGGCCGAACCTACGACCCGCAGGCCCTGATGGACACCACCCGCTCCAGCGCGTACTGGTACACGGGCGGCCTGCGCCTGCCCGCCGTGCTCGGCTGGGCCCTCGCCATCGTGGCCGGCCTGCTCTTCACCAAGGCGTCCACCAGCGCGGCCGACGTCTGGTTCGCGGGCCCGCTCTCCGACACCTGGTTCGGCGTCAACGGCCTCGGCTGGGCCGTCTCGATGGCCGTCGCCGCCGGGGTGTACGCACTCTTCGGCCGACGCGACACCCCGGTCCCCGCCGGCGGCGGCGAACCCGCCTCCGCGCGCCTCCAGGGAGCCGGACGATGACCGGCCGGGTGGTCCTCGCCGGGAACGTGATCGCCGATCTGGTGATCGAGGTGCCCGCGCTGCCGGAACGCGGCGGCGACGTCATCGGCACCCGGACCGAGACGACCGCCGGCGGCGGCTTCAACATGCTGGTCGCGGCCCGCCGTCTGGGCACGGAGGCCGTCTACGCCGGTCTGCACGGCACCGGACCGCACGGCGACCTGGTCCGCGCGGCGCTGGCCGCCGAGGGCATCGGGACGCTGCTGCCCGCCCGCACGGACCGCGACACCGGCTTCACGGTGGCCCTGGTCGACTCCGGCGGCGAACGCACCTTCGTGACCAGCTTCGGGGCCGAAGCAACCCTGGCCCCGGCCGACACGGCCGCCGTCGCGGCATACCTGCGCCCCGGTGACCTTCTCCAGCTCTCCGGTTACGGGCTGGCCCTGCCGGGCAACGGCCCGCTGCTGTCCGGCCTCACCGCCGCGCTGCCCGCCGGGATCACTCTCTGCCTCGATCCGGGGCCTCTGGTCGCCGACATCCCCGAGAGCGTCCTCGCCCCCGTCCTCGCACGGACCGACTGGCTCAGCGCCAACGCCCGCGAGGCGCGTCTCATGACCGGGCACGAGGACCCCCGCTCCGCGGCGGCGGCTCTTCGGCAAGGACTGGCACCGGGGGCCGGTGTGCTCGTACGGGCCGACAAGGACGGCTGCTGGCTGGCCGCCCCCGGTCAGCCGCCCGCGCACGTACCGGGGTTCCCGGTCACGGCGGTCGACAGCAACGGCGCGGGCGACGCCCACGTCGGTGCGTTCCTCGCCCTGCTCGGCCAGGGGCTCGACCCGCTGACGGCGGCACGCGGCGCCAACGCGGCGGCGGCCTACGCGGTGACCCGGCGCGGCCCGGCCACGGCGCCCGGCCGGGCGGAGCTGGCCGCGTTCCTGGCCGGCGACCCCCTCGCCGAGGCGATCTCCGGCACCGGGGACCGCTGAGACGCGGCGGCGCATCCTGACGGTACCGGCCGGCGACGAGGTGGCTGACATATCGTCATATCCCGTTGCGGGGCAAGGAATTCAATCAGGACCACTGGCGCAGCACACGTCCCACCAGATATCTCATGCCTCTGACAGCGTTGGCATCTCGTGTCAGAGTGAAGGGAAATCCCGTGCGACTGCGCCCCCTGCGCGTCCTGTGTTGTTCCGCCGTCCTCGCCCTGTCGGCACCGGCCCTGCTGCCGGGCACCGCCTCGGCAGCCGTCCCCACCGCCTCGGTCTACCTGCAGAACTTCGTCACCGGCCGCAACGCGGCCGACAGCGGTGGCACCGTGGCGGCCCACAACCCCAAGGGCAACGAAGACCACCAGCAGTGGACGGCCGTCGCGGTCGGCGGCGGCTATCAGCTCCAGAACGCCGACGAGTCCGGCACCTGCCTCGGACGCAGCGGCACCGCCGCGGTGACCGCCGCCTGCGGCGCGGACGGCACCACCTGGAGCATCACGGCCGGCGCCGACAGCACGTACACCGTCGCCGCCCCCGGCACCTCGCAGTACCTCACCGGCTCCGCCTCGGACTCCGGCGCCGTACAGCTCGGCTCCGGGGGCGACCTCGCCCGCTGGTACCTCACCCCGGTCTCCTACGCCACCACGGCGATGCCCTCCGCCGACACCCGCACCCTGGACCAGGTCACCTTCCTGACCGCGCACAACGCCTTCGCCAACGGCTCCGACGGCAACTTCGCCTCGTTCCCCGTCAACCTGTTCCCCAACCAGAACTACGGCATCAGCCGGCAGCTGTCCGACGGCGTGCGCGGCTTCATGCTCGACGACTACACGGTCTCCGGCCAGGCCGTGCTCTGCCACAACAGCTGCGACGGCGTGAGCAACCCCGTCCCGCTCGCCACCGACCTCCAGCGCATGGTCGACTTCCTCAAGGCCAACCCCGGCCAGTTCGCCACCGTCTTCCTGGAGGACTACGCCTCCTCCGACGTCCTGAAGTCGTCCCTGGCCTCGGTCAACGGCCTCTCCGACGTGCTGTACCGGCCGGACCAGGAAGGCGTGGCCGCCAAGGGCTGGCCCACGATGGCCGACCTCGCCGCCCGCGGCAAGCAGCTGCTGATCTTCAGCGACCGGACCCGGGCGAGCGACACCGCCAACGGCTGGACCACCCGCGACACCTTCGGCGTCATGTACCAGCGCGAATGGACCGTGGAGAACTACTGGTCCATGGGCGGCGGCCTCGGTGACTCCGACTGGTCCTGCTACAGCCGCTGGGGCACCGACAGACCCCTCACCACCGACTCGGCGGCCTTCCACCCGCTCTTCGTCATGAACCACTTCCGGGACTACCCGATCAGCTCCACCGCCGCCACCGACAACGGCAAGCTCCTCAACCGCGCCCAGAACTTCTGCACCCCCGCCGCCCGCAAGAAGCCCAACTATCTCGCCGTGGACCGTTACGACACCGGGTCACCGACCCCGCTCACGACCGTGGGCTCCCTCAACACCTACATCCTCACGCCGGGCCAGTGACCCGACTCATGTAGCGGCCACCGTTCTTCAACGGTCGGCAACACCCGTGCGACGAAGGGGTGTTGTAGGTAAACGCCTGGCCAACTCCTTCCGTGCGTTGGCCCGGAGTTCATCAGCCGCCCCTGATGCACCCCACCTCCTGGAGCCCACAGTGAACGGCGGCCCGTCCTCACGGCCGGGCCTGCCGTCACTCCCGCAAAGGTTCTCGCCCCCCGAGGACCTGAGAATGGAGCATCCATGGCCGAGTTGACCCGTCGCAGACTCCTGGGCTCCGCCGCCGGCGCGCTCGGCGGCGCCGCGGCCCTCTCCCTGCTGCCGCCCAGTGTCCAGCAGGCCGTCGCCGCCGGACCGCCGAAGAACAGCTCCCTGCACGACATCGAACACGTCGTCATGCTGATGCAGGAGAACCGCTCGTTCGACCACTACTTCGGCACTCTCTCCGGTGTCCGCGGCTTCGCCGACCCGCACGCGCTGAAGCTGGCCAACGGGCGGTCCGTCTTCTACCAGCCCGACGCCGTCAACCCCAAGGGCTACCTGCTGCCCTTCCACCTCGACACGCACACGTCGAGCGCCCAGGCCATCCCGTCCACCAGTCACGCCTGGTCGGTGCAGCACCAGGCCTGGAACAACGGCAAGATGGACCAGTGGCTGCCCGCCCACCGCAAGGCCGACGGCGTCAACGGCCCGTATGTGATGGGCTACTACACCCGCAAGGACATCCCCTTCCAGTTCGCCCTCGCGGAGACCTTCACCATCTGCGACAACTACTTCTGCTCCGTCTTCGGCCCCACCTGGCCCAACCGGCTGATGTGGATGACCGGGAGCATCGACCCGGGCGGCACCCAGGGCGGCCCGATCATCAGCAACGTCGCGCCCACTCCGTACCGCTGGACCACCTACGCCGAGCGCCTCCAGGCGGCCGGCGTCAGCTGGAAGGTGTACCAGGAGGAGGACGACTACGGCACGAACATGCTGGAGCAGTTCGCGACGTTCAAGAACGCGCAGCCCGGCTCCGACCTGTACGAGCGGGGCGTACGCCCGCAGCCGCACGGCACCTTCGAGGACGACGCCCGCAACGACCGCCTGCCGACGGTGTCGTGGATCTGCCCCACGAGCTACCAGTCGGAGCACCCGAACTACCTGCCGGCCGCCGGCGCCGACTACGTGGCGTCCAAGATCGAGGCGATCGCCTCGAACCCCAAGGTGTGGCGCAAGACCGCGTTCATCCTGAACTACGACGAGAACGACGGCCTGTTCGACCACGTGGTCCCGCCGACCCCGCCCGCGGGCACCAAGGACGAGTTCATCCAGGGCCTGCCGATCGGCGGCGGCTTCCGGGTCCCCGCCATCATCGTCTCCCCCTGGACGGTGGGCGGCTGGGTCGCCACCGAGGCCTTCGACCACACCTCCGCCCTGCAGTTCCTCGAACGCTTCACCGGTGTCGAGGAGTCGAACGTCAGCGACTGGCGCCGTGCGACCTTCGGCGACCTCACCTCCGCCTTCCGGTTCCGCGACGCCCGTCCGCGCCCGCCCCGCCTCCCCCACAACACGGCCGAGCAGCTGGCGAAGGCGAAGAAGGAGGTCGCCACCCTCCCCAAGCCCACGCTCCCGCAGGCCGACCAGAGCTACCCGCACCAGGAGAAGGGCCACCGCCCCCACACCTGACCGCCATCGCACCCCGCCGCCGTGGTCGGCGGCGGGGTGCCAGGCGAACGGGCCGTCCGTTCGGCGCGCGCCGAACGGAGTACGTTCTACGGCTTGGCGGCCGGCTCCAGTGCGCCCACCGCCGCGGCGGCCGCGGACGAGTCCTCGCCGTAGAAGATGTCGATGTCGACCTCTTCGCCGCCCATCGTCAGCGTGTCCCAGGCGCCGCTCAGGACGAGCATGCGCAACGTGGCGGGCTGCAGGGTGCGCAGGCGCTCCAGGATCGCCTCGTCGTCCGGCATTCCCTCCAGCCGGAGGGCCAGACGCGCACGGATGGCCTGCATACGCTCCAGCAGCGTCTTGGTGTCCGCCTCACGGTCGGGCTCGTCGGGGATCCCGTCGATGCCGTGGCCGATGATGTCCTTGATGGCCCAGGTGACACCCTGGTCGTCGGTGGTGACCATCGCCTTCCAGGCCCGGCTCTTGTGCCGGTACTGGAGCATCGACATGGCCGCCTCGTGCCGCAGGAAGTCCGCGTCCCGGAACGGCCGCCCGTGCCACGCCCCGTTGAGGGACCGGGCCAGCGAGATCGCCGAAGCCAGACCGCTGTTCAGGCCGCGGCCCGGCCAGAAGTGGATGGCGTTGGCCGCGTCCCCGAGGAGGAAGCCGTAGGTGCCCGGGGAGTTGGCGGTGGGCGGCAGCAACTCGGCGGAGAAGCGCGGGCGTTGCACCATGTCGAGGCGGAAGCTGGTGACCGCCGACAGGTCGTCGGACTCGACTCCGAACAGCGCCAGCCCCTCGCGCACCCGGCGCCACAGCGGTGAGCCCTTGACCAGCGCGGGCAGGAACAGCGTGCCGTGCGTCGCGCACTGGAAGTCGCCATGCTCGTCGCGGTCCATCAGGCACGGCCGGGAGGCGATGCACTCCTCGAAGACACGGCGGACCGGGTCGAGTCCGATGACCTCCGCGGCCTCGGCGTCGGTCAGCCGCATGTTGAGGAAGCCCTCGCCGCGCAGCGAGTTGAGGAGGAAGCGGTTCTGGGCGACGGTCAGCAGCACCGCCATGGGGTCGGTCAGGCCGGACTTCACCCGCAGGCCGAGGACGACGTCCTGCAGGTGGCGGCCGTCGAGGGAGTAGATCGACTCGTCGGCCTTGCCGAAGCGGGCGGCGAAGCGGTCCCGGGTGCGCGAGCGGCCGCCGTCGCAGATCGCCAGCACATGCTGGGTGGCGAGCGCCTCCTGCTGTTCCTCCGCGGTGAACCGGGCGGGTATCAGCCGGATCCGGTCCCGCTTCTCGTTCGCCAGCTCCAGCAGCCGGTCCTCGATGTAGGCGATGCGCATGTTGCGCGGGTGGTTGTCGCCGACCGAGTCCGGACCGGAGGGCCACATCTCGGTGAAGTGCTCCGGTTCGAAGAGGCGCTCCCGGACCTCCTCCGGCCAGGCGAGGTACTGGCGGCTCTGCACGGTCACCACCTGCAGACGCCGTACGTTGCCCTCGTCCGGGCCCTTCCAGACGACGTTCCGGCCCTGCTTGCGCCACCTGCCGTCGTAGACGGTGACCTGCACCTGGGGGCCGAGGAAGTGCTCGAGGAGCAGGGCCAAGGACAGGCCGACCGGGCCACCGCCGGCCACGGTGACGCGCAGGACGGGCCCGCTTTCGCTCTCCTGGGCGCCGTGCGTCACGGAGCGCGGGAGGGAGAGCGCCATCATCGTCTCCATGGCGTCCGCCACCTCGAAGCGGAACTCCTGGTCACCGAGGGAGATCTCGTCACCGGGCTGCAGCAGCCGGGACTCGACTTCCTCCCCGTTGACCAGAGTGCCGTTGCTGCTCTCCAGGTCACGCAGTACGTAACCCTTGTCCTCGTCGAAGACGATCTCCGCATGGAAGCGGGAGACGCTGAGGCTGGAGATGACGACGGTGTTCTCCGAGTTGCGCCCGAAGGTGACGCGGGTGTCCAGGACCGGGATGCGCTCCCCCGCCAGCAGACCTTCGAGTCCGACCAGCACCGGTGCCACGGCACTTCCTTCCACAAGCTTGTCATGTTGTTGAACCGGGACACCGATCATGCGCTACAGCGCGGCAGTTCCCAAAGCGGCGTGCGGGTCTGTCCGCCAATCGCCCCCCACCGGGGAGCATATACTTGCTTAGCCAAGTATTTCCAGTGCGCGCTTCGGTACAATCCCTGCCGATCTGGCGGGAGTTCGTCGGTTTTCGGCCAGTGTGGAAGCCGCCGCAGGAAAGCCGCGAACGGGCCGGGCGGATGCCGCCCGGCCCGCGTTTCCCTGCCGGCCCGTCAGGCTCAGGGTCAGTGGCCATGGCCGTCGGAGCGCTTGCGGTGCAGGGTGAAGTTCTCGAAGACGGACAGTTCGCCGTTCGGCTTGTTCACGTTGTAGTACGTGACGTGCATCCGGGTGGTGTCACCAGGGTGCCTGCCGGGGTCGACGGTGAAGGCGGCGAAGCCGTAGGGGTGTTCGGTGTCCCGGACGCCGATCCAGACCGCCTCCTCCTTGGTGTAGGTGGAGGTGCGCTTGCCGTTGAAGCCGGGGGTCGCCGACACGGACGTGATCACCTTGCCGGTGCCGTCCTTGAAGAAGCTCTGGTTGGTGGTGCCGGAGACTCCGCCGCCGCCGAGGATCATGTGCACGGTGCCGAGGCCGGTGTCGATGTCGTCGGTGGCCGTCGAGACCGGGTTGGGGGTCAGCGTCTCGGTTCCGCCGACCACTCCGCGGACGGCCAGGGAACGCTCGTAGTTGTGCTCGTGGCCGCACAGCACCAGATCCACGCCGTACCGGTCGAAGAGGGAGCCGTACTTCTGGCGCAGGCCCAGGTCGGCGCCGTTCGCGTCCGTGGAGCTGACCATGACCTGGTGCATGGCGACGACCACCCAGTCGATGTCGCTCGACGACCGGGCCGCCTTCAACTCTTTCTCCAGGAAGGAGAGTTGACGTCCCCCGGAATAGCCGTTGATGTAGACGTCGCCGCCGTCCTGGAGGCAGTTGTCGTCGTTCTGCAGCACGATCACCCGGACGGAGCCGGTCATGAACGCGTAGTAGAGACCCGCGAGTTCGGCGTCGGTCTCGGTGGACGGAAGGGAGAAGTAGGCCTGGTAGGCACCGAGCCCGATCGGACCGTTGGCCTTCTCGATCTCATGGTTGCCGGCCGCCGGCATCCAGGGGCGGAAACGGGCCGAGCGGGTGTTGTTGGTGAAGAAGTTGTTCCAGGTACGCACCCGGTCGACGTCCAGGTTGGCATAGCACAGGTCGCCGTTGAGCAGGTGGAAGAGCGGGGCGACCTGCTCGATGCCGGTGACGATGTCCTTCGACGCGGGAGTGGAGTTCGCGTCGAGCCCCACCGTGCCGTTCGCCGCCCAGGTCACCTGCGGAGCGGACTGGTCGCCGAAGCTGGTGAAGGTGACCGGCCGGCGGCCCTGCGGAGCCGTGCGGAACGTCCCGCTGTCGGGGGTCGCCCCCTCGTGCGTGGCGAGGTAGAGGTAGTCCATGTCCGGGGTGAGCCCCTTCAGCAGGGCGTGGTGGACGTAGACGGTGCGGTTGGAGGTGCCGTCGACGTAGGTGACGGTCTGGGCCTTCTTGCTGGATCCGAAGCCGTGCTCAAGGGTGCCGTAGCGCACGACGGGCTTGGTCACCGGACGGTCCGTGATCCACGACACCGTCATCCGGGTGCGCGGGTCCGCGCCGAAGGTCAGGTGCAGGCCCTGGACCGGAGGCGCTCCGGAGGAGTCCGCGGTGAGGTGGAAGGCCGGTGCGGCGAGCGGTGCGGCCTGTGCCGTACCCGCGCCGAGCAGCCCGGTCGCGGCGGCGCCCGCCCCCGCGGTCCCCAGCAGGCCCAGCGCGTGCCGCCGGCTGAACCCCTCCGAACCTCCCTCCGGATCCCCCGCCGATCTGCCCTCTGACCCAGCCCAACTGCCGCCACATGAACACCACATGGCCACCTGGCCGTCACACGTCAGGCATAAGGCCGCCAAGACCGACACATGCCGTCGTCTTTACCGGCAGCCGCCCTGGCCTTGACCAATCCGCCAATCCTGGACCCATCGGGTGAGACCCACATCACACAGGACTTCCTGTCACACATGGCCGGCCGCTCCGGTCATTGGTGTGTATCCGCTACACGGCAAGGAGATCATCGTGGAATCGCGTCTCGACTACTTCGGCCACCCGCTCGCGGGGAAGGTGCTGAGGCACATCAACTCGGCCGGCAAGGCCGTCTCGGACTCGACGCTGCCCACCGCGGTCCAGGAGCTGGTGAAGATCCGCGCGAGCCAGATCAACGGCTGCGGTTTCTGCACCGACATGCACACCAAGGACGCCGCCGCCGCCGGGGAGACCACGCAGCGCCTCAACCTGGTCGCCGCCTGGCGTGAGGCGACGGTGTTCACCGAGGCGGAGCGCGCCGCGCTGGAGCTGACGGAACAGGGCACCCGGATCGCCGACGCGGCCGGGGGCGTCTCCGACGAGGTGTGGGGCAACGCCGCCAAGCACTTCGACGAGGAACAGCTCGTCGCCCTGATCTCCCTGATCGCCGTCATCAACGCCTACAACCGCATCAACGTCATCAACCAGCAGCCCGCCGGGGACTACCAGCCCGGCCAGTTCGGGTGACCGACGCCCGCCACCGGGGGCCGGCCGCGCCTTCTCCTCGCTGCGGAGGGGAAGGCGAAGGCGCGGCCGGTCCACCGTCCCGTCAGTCCGTGGTGGGACGCGGGGCGCGCAGGTGGGCCCGCTCGGCCAGTTCGCTCTCGTCGACCAGCTCCAGCATGGGCTTGCCCGCTGCGCACATCATGGTCACGACGAACCGGGTCCGCGCATCCGAGAGAGCGTTGCCGTCCTGGTAATGGATCACATCACCACCCGGCTCCCAGAACGTCCCGCCGGCTTCGACCACCCGCTCGGACTCGCCCTCCAGCTCGAACCGGACGGCGCCCTCGAGGACGTACCCGAACGCGGGTCCCGAGTGGCGGTGCGGCGGCGTTCCCGGGTCTCCGGGCTCCCACTCGACATAGATGGTCATCGCCGAGGCCCCCTCGGGGACGGTGATCGGTGCGGCGTCCTGCAACACCGTCACCGCCGTCTTCCACCCCTCCGGACGGGGCTGCCCGCCGGGCCCGTGCGCTGCGTTCCTGTCCGACATGGTCTGGCACCTCCATGGATTCGTCGTCCCTCGGTACCGGCCTTCGCCACCGATGACCGGGTACACGGTGGATCTCTGCAACGGTGGGAACGGTTTATACCGTTCCGTGCCGTTCTGCGCGGTGCCAGCTTGTAGCATGATGATCCAACTCTGGAGGACATCGATGCGCGGCGGTGAGAACGGGGACTCGGGCTCCCTCGACCAGGCGACGAAGGACTTCCTCGGGGCGCGTCCCCAGCTCTTCGGTATCGCCTATCGGTTGGTCGGCAGCGCCGTGGAAGCGGAGGACATCGTCCAGGAGGCGTGGGTGCGGTGGCAGAACACCGACCGTGCCGGCATCCGCGAGCCGGCCGCGTTCCTGGCCACGGTCACCACCCGGCTGGCGATCAACTTCACCCAGTCCGCCAGGGTGCGTCGAGAGTCGTACGTCGGCCCCTGGCTTCCCGAGCCCGTCAACACGAGCTTGGACCCGCAGCTGGGCGCGGAACGCGCGGAGGCCCTCGACATGGCGGTTCTCCTCCTCCTGGAGAAGCTGAACCCCGTGGAGCGGGCCGCGTACGTGCTGCGGGAGGCGTTCGACTACACGTACGGGCGGATCGCGGACATCGTGGAGACGAGCGAGGCCAACGCGCGCCAGCTGGTGAGCCGTGCCCGCAGGCGTCTGGCGGCGGAGCGCCGGGAACCGGTGGACTCCACCGAGCACCGGCGTTTCCTGGAGGTGTTCCTCGCGGCGGCGCAGAACGGCCGTCTGTCGGTGCTCGAAAAGGTCCTCACCGAGGACGTGGTCAGCTACTCCGACGGCGGCGGTATCCGCGGGGCGTCCAAGATCCCGGTCCTGGGGCTCCCGCATGTCTCCCGGTACCTGGTCGCCTTCGCGCCGCGGTTCTGGCCCCAGGCGGACGTTCGCTGGGTCGAGGCCAACGGCCGGCCGGCCGTCCTGATCTCGGCCGACGGGCACGCGGTGGCGCTGCTGTCCGTCGACGTGTCGGCACGCGGCATCGAACGCATCATGTGGGTGATGAACCCGGCCAAGCTGGCCCCCTACGTGGCGTCGCTGGACGGCTGAGTCCCTCGCCCAACAGGCCGCACCCGGACGCGGCATCGGATGATTTTCCTCGTTCTCCCGGACGGGCTGTCACAGGCGGAGGAGCTGCCCGGTCTCTTCTGGTGCAGACACCAGAAAATCTCCGAGAGGAATTCCGTCATGAAGGTCGTCGTGATCGGTGGCACCGGGCTCATCGGCTCGAAGCTGGTCGGCAGGCTAGGTGAGCACGGGCACGAGGCGGTCGCGGCCGCGCCCAGCACCGGCGTCAACACCCTCACCGGCGAGGGACTGGCCGAGGTCCTCCAGGGCGCCTCGGTCGTGGTCGACGTGTCCAATTCGCCCTCGTTCGAGGACCGGGCCGTCCTGGACTTCTTCCGCACCTCCACGGCCAACCTCCTCCAGGCGGAGGCCGACGCCGGCGTGCGGCACCATGTGGCACTGTCCGTGGTGGGCACCGACCGGCTCCAGGAGAGCGGATACTTCCGGGCCAAGAAGGCCCAGGAGGATCTGATCAAGGCGTCCGGCATCCCGTACTCGATCGTCCACGCGACCCAGTTCTTCGAGTTCGCGAAGGGGCTGGCCGACGGGGTCACCGAGGGCGACACCGTGCGCCTGCCGGACGCCAGGATCCAGCCCCTCGTCTCCGACGACGTGGCCGCGGCCGTGGCCCGCGCCACGGTCGGCGCGCCGGTCAACGGCGTGGTGGAGGTCGGCGGCCCCGAGGCGTTCCAGCTCGAGGAGTTCATCCGGATGGCGCTGGACGCGACGAACGACCCCCGCAAGGTCGTCACGGACCCGGAGGCGCGGTACTGGGGTGCCGAGCTGCGGGAGGACACGCTCCTGCCCGGTCCGGACGCGAGCCTCGGCGAGGTCAGGTTCACGGACTGGCTCGCGGGGCAGCGCTAGGCGTCGACGGGTGGCGGCTCCCGTGAGGAGGAGGACGGGGGCCGCTTCCCGGCCGCCGAGCGCACTCGAGAACTCCGGGGCGTGCGCTAGCCGGCTGTATGGGGGCCCGTGCTCACCGGCTGTGTTCCGGTATTCCTGCTCGTGCCGAGTCGGACGGTGCCTTCCCCGTCAGGCCGGGACCGGCCGAGACCTGGGGCTTACGACGCGCCGACCAGCACCACGGTGACGCACAGCGCCATCGCCGCGGTGATCAGGATCATCGCGGTCAGCGTCCCGCGCAGCCAGTGTCCGAAGCGGGCGCGATGCCGCTGTTCCACCACGTCGATGCTCGCGGCGATGTGCTCCGTCACCATGCGGGCCACATAGCTCTGTTCCGCGAGATACCAGCGTTCGATGTCCGTCCTCTGGTCCTGCGTCAGTCCCGGCTCCTGCGCGGTGAAGTCCGCGACCCGCTGACGTGCCGCTCGCAGATGGGCCTGCCGGTAGAGGAAGTCCTGGATGTCGGTCAGGCCGCGCGCGGCCTCCTCGTTCGTGTCCATGGTGTGCTCCCCAGGTGAGGCGGCGGCTGTCCGGCCGGTCACTGTGGTACGGGCGCGGTGTACGCGCGTCAGCGCCGGGGAGGAGAGCAGCGCGCACGAACGGTCGGGCCGGAACTGGTCGGGCCGGCGATCTCGCGAACGCCGCGCAGAGAGCTGGAGCAGGCAACGTGAACGACCAGCGTGGCAACATCCGCGTGAAGCCGCAAGGGCACCGGCACAGCGGGCGGCCGGCGTGGTCCCCACGAAGAACTACGTCAATTGAAGGAGTCGGTCCCGGCGGTGGCCGTCTAGCTTTCTTCGCGTGGCCGCGACGGTCGGCCACGCCGAGGGAGAAGCCATGAGCGCGGAATCGCGGAACGTCGTTCTCGTCCACGGAGGCTTCGTGGACGGATCCGGCTGGCAGGGGATCTACGACGTCCTCAAGCGGGACGGGTACAACGTCAGCATCGTCCAGAACCCGACGTTGTCGCTGGAGGGGGACGTCGCGGCGACGCGGATGGTCCTCGACGCGCAGGACGGCCCGGTCGTCCTCGTGGGCCACTCCTACGGTGGTGCCGTGATCTCCGAGGCGGGCAGTCACCCGAAGGTCGCGGCGCTCGTCTACATCGCCGCGTTCGCGCCCGACAAGGGTGAGTCGGTGAGCACGCTCATCGCCGACCCGCCGCCCGGCGCTCCCGTGCCGCCGATCCTGCCGCCCAGGGACGGCTTCCTGTTCCTGGACCGCGAGAAGTTCGCGGACTCCTTCGCCGCCGACGTGCCCGCCGAACTGGCGGCGTTCATGGCCGACTCGCAGGTCCCGTGGGGCCTCGACGCCCTCAACGGCGCCGTGTCGGAGCCGGCCTGGCGGGTGAAGCCCAGCTGGTACCTCGTCGCCACCGACGACCGTATGATCCCGCCGCCGGCGCAGCGGGCGATGTCGGAGCGTGCGGGCTCGACGGTCGTCGAGGTTCCCGGCAGCCACTCCGTGTACGTGTCACGGCCGGACGCGGTGGCCGACCTGATCAAGCAGGCCGCCGCCGGTCACTGACCCCGCGGCGTCCGGCGTGCGGCCGGGATCCGGGCAGCCCCTGCGATCCCGGCCGCACACCGTATGCCCGGGGTGGCGCCGCGGCGCAGGGTGCGGACGCCGTAGGGAGACGCGCAGGGCCGGTGCCGCCGGCACCGGCCGGCTCCCGCAGGCACTCCTGGTCCCGGTCGGTCAGCTGTCGTAGTCGACCGTCAGTTTCTCGGAGACCGGGTACGTCTGGCAGGTCAGCACATAGCCGGCTTCCACCTCGGCCGGTTCGAGGGCGTAGTTGCGGCGCATGTCCGCTTCGCCGTCCGTGATCCGTGCACGGCAGGTGCCGCAGACGCCGCCCTTGCAGGCGAAGGGGAGGTCCGGGCGGATGCGGGCGGCGGAGTCGAGGAGTGCGGTGCCGCGCGGAAGCAGGGTGGTGGTGGAGCGGCCGTCCAGGGTGACGGTGACCTCGCTGGCCGGACCCGTCGCCGCCGCCTCCTCGTGGCGGAGGGGTTCGATCGGCTCGTCGGCGTAGAAGAGTTCCTGGTGGATCCGCCCGGCGGGGACGCCCAGCCCGGCCAGGACCTGCTGGGCGTCGAGCACCATGCCGTGCGGGCCGCACAGCCACCAGTGATCGGCGGCGGGGACGTCGATCAGTCCCGAGACGAGGGCGGCCAGACGGTCGCCGTCCAGGCGACCGGAGAGGATCTCGGCTTCGCGGGGCTCGCGGGACAGGACGTGGGCGAGGTGGAAGCGGGTGCGGTACTCGTCCTTCAGGTCGGCCAGTTCGTCGGCGAACATCACCGTGTCGGTGCGCCGGTTGCCGTAGAACAGCGTGACCCTGGAGCGGTCGTCGGCCGCCAGGACCGACTCGGCGATGGACATCATGGGGGTGATGCCCGAGCCGGCCGCAATCAGCACATGGTGGCCGGGCACCGTGAGGTCGGGGGTGAAGGCTCCGGTCGGGGCCATCACCTGCACGGTGTCGCCGGGCCGTACCTCGTGGACCAGCCAGGAGGAGAAGAGGCCGCCGGGCACCTCCCGGACGCCGATGCGGGGCGGTGCGCCGGCGGGCGAGCAGATCGAGTAGGAGCGCCGCTCGTCGCGGCCGTCGATCTCGCGGCGCAGGGTGAGCGACTGGCCGGGGCCGAAGGCGAACTCCTCCGCCAGGGCGGCGGGGACGTCGAAGGTGACCGCGACGGCGTCCTCGCACAGGCGCTGGACGGCGGCGACGCGCAGGGGATGGAAGGCTGGGCGGCGCCGGCGTGCTGTCGTCGCGGGGGCACCGGCGGTCGGTGCCATCAGCTCTGCCATCAGATCTCCTTGACGTACTCGAACGGCTCGCGGCAGGCCAGGCACCGCCACAGCGCCTTGCAGGAGGTGGCCGCGAAGCGGGAGGTCTCCTCGGTGTCGGCCGATCCGCAGCGCGGGCACGTGACCGTGCGCCGGGTCGGTGACAGGTTCAGCGGGACGGGACCGGTGGGGTGCCGCGGCGCCGCCCCGGGCGGGGCGATGCCGTGTGCGGCGAGCTTGCGGCGCCCTTCGGGGGTGATCCAGTCGCTCGTCCACGGCGGGTCGAGGACCGTACGGATCTCGACGCGGTCGAAACCGGCGTCCCGCAGGCGCGCGGCGACCCCGGCCCGCATCTCGGCCATGGCGGGGCAGCCCGAATAGGTGGGGGTGAGGCCGGCGACCACCGTGCCGTCGCCCTCGACCGTCACGGTCCGCAGCACACCGAGGTCGGCCAGGGTGAGCATGGGAAGTTCGGGGTCGGGGACCTGTTCGGCGATCTGCCGGGCCCGCCGGACGTCGGACAGGAGGGTCACCATGTCGCCTCCGGGTGCGCGCGGGCCACGCTCTGCAGCTCGGCCAGGAGCGGGGCGAGGTGTGCGGTGTGTCCGCCGTGCCGGCCGTGACCGGGCAGGGCCGTGGTGTGCGGCACGGGGAGTCCGGCCGCGTCGAGGACCTGCTGGAGATCGGCGAGGACCGCCTCGCGCACGTCCTGCGCGGCGAACAGTTCCTCCCAGTAGGGAGCCTGCGATTCCAGGGCGGTCAGCATGCGCGCGTGGGACTCCTCCGTGCCGTCGCCCAGGCGTACGACCCATTCGGCGGCGTACTGCCGGTGGTAGGTCAGCTCCTTCACGCCCTTGGCGGCGATCGCGGAGAGCACCGGGTCGGGTGCGGCGGCCAGTTCGGTGAAGTGGGCGAGGCGCCAGCTGGCGAAGACCAGCAGCCGCAGGACGGAGAAGGCGAAGTCGCCGTTGGGGAGTTCGGCGAGGCGTACGTTGCGGAAGTCGCCGGCGTCGCGGAAGTAGGCGTAGGCGTCCTCCGTACGGCCGGTGCCGTCCGTCTGGCCGCAGCGCGCGTACAGCAGCCGTGCCTGGCCGAGCAGGTCGAGCCCGATGTTGGCCAGCGCCACCTCCTCCTCCAGCTCGGGCGCCCGGGTGACCCATTCGGCGAGCCGCTGGGCCAGGACCAGGGCGTCGTCGCCGAGCGCCAGGCACTGGGCGGCCAGTGCGGCGGCGTCGACGCCCTCGGGTACGGCGGTGTCGACGCCGTACAGCGGGTCTTCGAAGCCGGTGCCGAAGGCCCAGCGGGCGTCGCCGTCGTCGTGGCCCTCGGCCAGCGACAGGTAGACGTGGTCGTCGCTCATCACCGGCTCCTAGATGTGCGGGACATCGTCGGGGATGTCGTAGAAGGTCGGGTGCCGGTAGACCTTGTCGGCGCTGGGGGCGAAGAAGGGGTCCTTCTCGTCCCGGCTGGAGGCGGCGATGTGGTCCGAGCGCACGGCCCAGATGCTGACGCCCTCGTTGCGCCGGGTGTACAGATCGCGGGCGTGGGTGAGGGCCATCTCGTCGTCCGCGGCGTGCAGCGATCCGACGTGGACGTGGTTGAGGCCGCGCTTGCCGCGGACGAACACCTCGTACAGGGGCCAGTTCTCCGAGTCGCTCATGCGACTGCCTCCTTACGTGCCCGGGCAGCCTGCTTGGCGGCGTGCGCGACGGCGGCCGCACGCACCCAGGCGCCCTCCTCGTGGGCCTCGCGCCTGCGCTGCATCCGCTGTGCGTTGCACGGGCCGTTGCCGCTGATGACTTCCTTGAGTTCGGAGAAGTCGGGGGTGCCGAAGTCGTGGCGGCCGCGCTCCTCGTTCCAGCGCAGTTCGGGGTCGGGCAGGGTGACGCCGAGCTTGGCCGCCTGGGGCACGGTCATGTCGACGAAGCGCTGGCGCAGTTCGTCGTTGCTGTGCCGCTTGATCTTCCAGGCCATCGACTGCGCGGAGTTGGGCGAGTCGTCGTCGGGCGGTCCGAACATCATCAGGGACGGCCACCACCAGCGGTCCACCGCGTCCTGCACCATCTCCCGCTGGGCGTCGGTGCCGCGCATCATGGTCATCAGCAGCTCGTAGCCCTGCCGTTGGTGGAAGGACTCCTCCTTGCAGATCCGCACCATCGCGCGGGCGTAGGGCCCGTACGAGCTGCGGCACAGGGGGACCTGGTTGCAGATGGCCGCGCCGTCGACGAACCAGCCGATGACCCCGACGTCCGCGAAGCTGGGCGTGGGGTAGTTGAAGATCGACGAGTACTTCTGGCGGCCTTCGAGGAGGCGCTGGGTGAGCTCCGCCCGGTCGATGCCCAGGGTCTCGGCGGCGGAGTACAGGTACAGGCCGTGGCCGGCCTCGTCCTGGACCTTGGCGAACAGGATCGCCTTGCGGCGCAGCGAGGGCGCCCGGGTGATCCACTCGCCTTCCGGCTGCATGCCGATGATCTCCGAGTGCGCGTGCTGGGCGATCTGCCGGACCAGAGTCCTACGGTAGCCCTCCGGCATCCAGTCGCGCGGTTCGATCCGCTGGTCGCGCGAGATCGTCGTCTCGAAATGGGACTCCAGGTCGTGCTCGGCGTCCCTTCCGGCCGCTTCAGTCATCTCCACCCACTCCCTACCGACCATTCGTTCGGTTCATCATAAGGTATGCACTCCCTGATCTGGCAAGGGCCGCACCGGATCGGCGTCCGGCAGAAGACGGCCGCCGTCCCGCCCGGGGACGGCATGCGCGGCGATACGGCGGCCCGCGCCGGTCACCAGATGTAGAAGCCCTGGCCCGTCTTCTGTCCGAGTTCGCCGCGGGCCACCTTGTCGCGCAGCAGTCGCGGCGGGGCGAAGCGGTCACCGAGGGTGGCATGGAGGTGTTCGGCGATGGCGAGCCGGACGTCGAGTCCGACCAGGTCGGTCAGGCGCAGTGGCCCCATGGGGTGCTTGTAGCCGAGACGCATCGCGTCGTCGATGGCCTCGGGGGCGGCGACGCCCTCCTCGACCATGCGGATCGCCTCAAGACCCAGGGCCAGGCCGAGCCGGCTGCTGGCGAACCCGGGCGAGTCCTTGACGACGACGTCCTGCTTGCCCAGCGCCCTGGTCCACTCCAGAGCGGCCCGGACGGTGTGTTCGGCGGTGTCGGGGGCGACGACGATCTCGACCAGCGCGGAGGCGGGCACCGGGTTGAAGAAGTGCATTCCGAGGAACCGGTCCGGCCGCTTGAGGACGGCGGCGAGGTCGGTGACCGACAGCGAGCTGGTGTTGGTGGCCAGGACGGTCGTGTCGCCCACGGCCTCCTCGGCGGCCTTCAGGAGGCGGGCCTTGAGCGCCGCGTCCTCCGGTACCGCTTCCACGACCAGTTCGGTCCCCGGCGGCAGGGCGTCCACCGTGGGTACGACGGTCACCCGGCCGGCCACCCGCTCCGCGGGCTCGCTCAGACGGCCGCGCTCCCCGGCCCGCCGCAGACTGCCGCCGATCCGCTCCAGCGCCGCGGCGGCGGCCTCCTCTCCACTCTCCACCACGGTCACGGCGGAACCGGCGGTGGCGAAGGACTGGGCGATCCCCGCGCCCATCCGGCCGCCGCCGATGACCGCGACGGTGTCGGGTGCCGATGTCATGCGGGACTCCTCTGTCCAAGAGAACGTGTCATGCGGTCCTCGCCGAGCATGCGGCCGCTGATGCCGGCGCGGGCCTCGGGGCGGTTGCGGGCGACGACGACCCGGTCGGCCCGCCCCGCCACCACCCGCGTGTCGTACGCGGATGACAGAGAGGTGGTCACACCCGCTCCACCAGCAGCGCGACGCCCTGGCCCACGCCCACGCAGAGCGTGGCCAGGCCGCGGCGGCCGTTCTCCCGTTCGAGTCGGCCGAGGAGGGTCAGCAGGATGCGGGCGCCGGAGCAGCCGAGCGGATGCCCGAGGGCGATGGCGCCGCCGTCGGCGTTGACCTTGCCCTCGTCGAGCTTGAGACGGCGGATGACGGCCAGGGCCTGCACGGCGAACGCCTCGTTGAGTTCCACGGCGTCCAGGTCGCCGGTCCCCCAGCCGGCCCGGGCCAGCGCCTTCTCGGTGGCGGGGACCGGGCCCAGCCCCATCAGGTTGGGCTGCACGCCCGCGGAGGCCGAGGCGACGATCCGGGCCCTGGGGGTGAGTCCGTAGCGCTCCACCGCCTCGGCGCCGGCCACCATCAGGGCCGCCGCGCCGTCGGACAGCGGGGAGGACGAGCCGGCGGTGACGACGCCGTCCTCGCGGAAGACGGTCCGCAGGGAGCCCAGCTTCTCCAGGGTGGTGGCGGGGCGGGGGCCCTCGTCGCGGGTCACCTCGCCGTCGCGCACGGGGACGGGGACGATCTCGCGGTCGAAGCGGCCCGCCTCCTGGGCGGCCACGGCCCGCTGGTGGCTGCGCAGGGCGAAGGCGTCGGACTCGGCGCGGGTGATGCCGTCCAGGGCCGCAACCTCCTCCGCGGTCTCGCCCATGGACAGCGTGACCTTCGCCGTCTCCGGTCCGGCGTCCTGCGGGACGACCCGGTCGGCGGCGGTGAAGCGCGGGTTGGTGAACCGCCAGCCCAGAGCGGTGTCGTGCACCTGCCCCGGCTTGGCCCACGGGGTGCCGGGCTTCTCCATCACCCAGGGCGCCCGGGTCATCGACTCCACTCCCCCGGCGACCACCAGGTCCGTCTCTCCGGCCCGGATCGACTGGGCCGCCGAGGCCACCGCCGTCAGGCCGGACGCGCACAGGCGGTTGACGGTGTAGCCGGGCACGGTGTGCGGCAGCCCGGCGAGCAGCACCGCCATCCGGGCCACGTCCCGGTTGTCCTCGCCCGCCTGGTTGGCGGCTCCGAGAATGACCTCGTCCACGGCCTCGCCGGGCACTCCGGCACGCCGGACGGCTTCGGCGACGACGAGGGCGGCGAGGTCGTCGGGGCGTACGCCGGCCAGGGCACCGCCGTAGCGGCCCTGCGGGGTGCGGGCCCCGTCGATCAGGTAGACGTCCGGCATCAGGCGGCCTCCTCGGCTGCGGTGGGGACGGAGCGGCGCGACCGCAGGGCGGCGAAGACGAGGGAGACGGGCCCGAACCACTCGCGGGACCGGTGGCCGCGGCTCGTGACGGCGTCCGCCGCACGCCCGGTCAGCGGGCGGTGACGCGCGAAGTGGCCGGGTCCCTCAGGGGTCTTGCGCGGCATGCGGTGCACCTCTTGACATGCGGAGGGCTTGCTGGATTACTTGACCACACCGCACGCTAACCGAATGTTCGGTCGGTCCACAAGGTGGTGGAAATGACGACCCGGGTACCGGATACGACGCCTGGCCCCGTCGAGACGATGTTCGCCGCGGACGAGGCGTCACGAGGGCTCGGCATCGAGCTGCTCGAGTACGGCGAAGGGACCGCCGTACTACGGATGACCGTGACGTCCTCCCAGGTCAACGGGCACCGGATCGCCCACGGCGGCTATCTCTTCCTCCTTGCCGACACGGCGTTCGCCTGTGCCTGCAACAGCCACGGCCCCGTGACCGTCGCCGCCGGCGCCGACATCGACTTCATCGCGCCCGCGTACGAAGGTGATGTGCTGGTGGCCACGGCGCGGGAGCGCGTTCGGTTCGGCCGCAGCGGTGTCTACGACGTGAGCGTTGTGCGCGGAGACGAAGTGATCGCGGAGTTCCGCGGGCGCAGTCGCACCCTCCGCGCGCGGATTGAGGAGCCGTGATGAGCAGCGAAGTGATCGCGCCCGAGCCGAGGGCCACCCGCCGGGGAGAGCCGCTTCCCGAGGCACTCCTGGACGACGCCGAGCGGATGTCCCGCGAGGAGCTGACGGCGCTCCAGCTCACCCGGCTGCGCGCGACGCTGCGGCACGCCTACGACAACGTGGAGCTGTACCGCAAGAAGTTCGACGCGGCCGGCGTGCGGCCCGAGGACTGCCACACCCTCGCGGACCTCGCCCGCTTCCCCTTCACGACCAAGGCGGACCTGCGGGACACCTATCCCTTCGGCATGTTCGCCGTCCCGATGTCCGAGGTGCGGCGCGTACACGCCTCCAGCGGCACCACCGGCCGCCCTACCGTGGTCGGCTACACCGACAACGACCTGTCCATGTGGGCGGACGTCGTCGCCCGCTCCATCCGGGCCGCCGGCGGCCGGCCCGGGCACAAGGTGCACATCTCCTACGGCTACGGCCTGTTCACCGGCGGCCTGGGGGCCCACTACGGCGCCGAACGCGCCGGCTGCACCGTGATCCCCGCCTCCGGTGGCATGACCGCACGCCAGGTGCAGATCATCCAGGACTTCCGTCCCGAGATCATCATGGTCACGCCCTCCTACATGCTGACCCTGCTCGACGAGTTCGAGCGTCAGGGCATCGATCCCCGCTCCACCTCCCTTGAGGTCGGCATCTTCGGCGCCGAGCCCTGGACGGAGGAGATGCGTCGTGAGATCGAGGAGCGCCTGGACATCCACGCGGTCGACATATACGGACTGTCCGAGGTCATCGGCCCGGGTGTCGCCCAGGAGTGCGTGGAGACCAAGGACGGGCTGCACGTGTGGGAGGACCACTTCCTCCCCGAGGTCGTGGACCCGCTGACCGACGAGGTGCTGGCCGAGGGCGAGAGCGGCGAGCTGGTCTTCACCTCGCTCACCAAGGAAGCGCTGCCCATCGTCCGTTACCGCACCCGGGACCTGACGCGGCTGCTGCCGGGCACCGCGCGTCCCGGAATGCGCCGGATCGAGAAGATCACCGGCCGCTGCGACGACATGATCATTCTGCGTGGGGTCAACGTCTTCCCCAGCCAGGTGGAGGAGATCGTGCTGCGGACGCCCGGCGTGGCCCCGCACTTCCAGATCCAGATCACCCAGCGGGGCCGGATGGACCACATGACCGTCCGCGTGGAGGCGCGGCCCGACGCCGGTGCCGCCGACCGCGAGGCCGCCACGAAGGCGATCGTCCAGGGTATCAAGGACGGCGTCGGGGTCACCGTGGAGGTCGCCGTCGTCGACCCGGAGACCCTGGAGCGCTCGGTCGGCAAGCTCCGCCGGGTCAAGGACCTGCGCAAGGGCTAATACGCTGGCGGGCGCACCGCCGGGGTGCCTACTCTCCTGCGCATGCCCGAGCTGCACCTGCTCCGTCCGGACCACGCCCCGGCGCTCCTCGCCTTCGAGCAGGAGAACCGTGCCTATTTCGCGGCGACCATCCCCGACCGCGGTGACGACTACTTCGCCCGGTTCGAGGAGCGGCACCGCGCGCTGCTGGCCGAACAGGAGGCCGGGACCTGCTACTTCCACCTGCTGGTCGGGGAGGCGGGCGAGGTGCTGGGGCGGTTCAACCTGGTCGACGTGGCGGACGGGGGCGCCGACCTCGGCTACCGGATGGCACAGCGGGCCGCGGGACGGGGACTGGCCACCTCGGCCGTGCGGGAGATCTGCGGCCTCGCCGCCACCCGGTACGGACTGACCGACCTGCGGGCCGCGACCACTCTCGACAACGCCGCGTCCCGGGCCGTACTCGCCCGTGTCGGCTTCACCGTCACCGGCGAGACACGACTCTCCGGCCGCCCCGGTCTGACGTATCTGCGCCGTCTGTAGGGATGCGCGGGAACATTCCGGCGGGCCGCCTCGTTGCCTCGGGGCCGATCCCGTCCCCGACCCCGGGAGCATCGTGCCCGAATCCGCGTCCGTCACCGCCACCGCACTCCCCGCACTCCCGTCCCTCGGCACGCAGGCCGAGCGGCTCATCGAGTCGGGGGCGCACGAGATCGCCGGACTGTCCGCGGCCGAGGTCCGCGCCGTCGCCTCGGCTCCTGCCGAGGACGATGCCCTGCTCGCCGTCCACCCGGAGCACGCCCCCGCCTCCGCGCTCGCGCCGCTGCTGCGGCACGGCGGCAGGCCGGGGTTCGTCGTCACCGACATGACCGATGCCGACCTCTTCGCCCCGCTCGACACGATCACGCTGCCCGACGCCCCGCTCTACGTCCTCACCGGCCTCGACCGGGGCGACGGGATGGCGAACCGGAGCCCTGACGAGGCGCTGCCCGCGCTCACCGCGCAGGACCGCACGCCGCTGCTGCTCAGCGAGGGCATCCACTGGGTGCTGCAACAGCCCGCGGTCCTGGAGCGCAACCACTGCTTCATGACGATCGGTTCGCGGCTGCGCAAGGCCAACGGGGCGCTGGACTCCCGCACTCCGGCTATCTGGATCAGCAACGGCACCGGACGGGACGGCCGTGAGCGCCGCGACGCGCCGAAGGTGGGGTGGTGCTGGGCGGGCAACCGGCATACCTGGCTGGGCTTCGCCTCGGCGGCGGGCCGCCGGGGCCGGTAGGTCGCGCCGCCGGGCCGCGGTGCTCGTCACGCACCGCGGCCCTCCCGGAACCGGTCAGCCGCTCACGGGCCTGCCGCGGCCCCACGCCCAGGCGAGGCGGTCGGCGCCGGACTGGTTCGTGGTGGCCAGCCAGGGGCGGGACGCGTCGCCGATCAGCTTCTGGATCGAGTAGGTGTCGTCGGTGCGCAGGCCGGGCCAGTACACCGAGCCCATGCCGAGCTTGCGGAACAGGTCCGTGTCGGCCTGGATGAAGTTGACGGAGTTGTCGTCGGGCGTCGGCACGTTGTAGTCGAGGCCCGTGGTCATCGGGGCGCCGAACTCGTCGGCGACGGTCCTCCCCGCGCAGTCGCCGAGACGTTCCTTCAGGTCGGCCGCCCACTGGTCGTAGGTGGCGTAGCTCTTCCAGAAGCCGTAGTGGTGCAGGGAGAGGTAGGTGCCCTTCAGGCGTGGGTCGGCGCAGACGGTGGTGACGTGGTCGTTGTAGCCGGCGCCGCTGACGAAGACCCGGTCGTGCGGGACGGACGGGTAGGTCGCCAGCCACTTGGCGGCGAGGTCGGCCCACTCGGCGTCGGTGTAGCCGTGCGGCTCGTTCATCGGCTCGAAGTAGACGTGCGGGTCGTGCCGGTAGGCCTTCACGACGGTGTTCCACATCGGCCAGTAGGTGGCCTCGTCGTCGATGAAGCCGTCCTTGTTCGCGCCGGTGCCCTCCCAGTAGGAGACGATCACCTTGAAGCCCTGCGCCGAGGCCGCGTCGACGACCCCGCGGTACGACTTCCAGTAGGAGCCGTTCACCGTGTACGGGTTGATGGGCAGCCGTACCGTGTTGGCCCCGAGGTTGGCCCGGAACGCCGCGATCACCCGGGTCGCCTTGGCGTAGGTCTGCGCGTAGGTGTCGGAGAGCGACAGGCCGGAGAGGACCACCGGGTCGTCGGCGTAGTTGTCGCGCGGGTCGGCCCAGTTGACGCCCTTGAACTGGCTGGTGCCGTGGCCCGGGACGGCGGCGGAGGCGGGGCTGCCGGTGAGGGTCGTGGCGCCGACCGCGGCGATCGCGACCGCCGCGAGGGCGGCACGGGTGCGGGGGGCGACTCGGGTGCTGGCGGGGGTCTTGCGCATCAACGTGCCCTTTCGGAAGACGGCGGCTCGGCACAGGGGAACGTGGGCCCGGCCGCGTGTTCACGTAAACATCCACGCGGCGTGTTTACGTGAACATCTCCTGCGGGGCGGTGCGACGGGATCTCCGTCCGAGCTGGCCACACGGCGATGTTTACGTAAACTCGAAAGCGTCGGAATCGTGGCATCCGCTCCTGCGGCCGTCAAGGTTTCCCGCTCCGTAACATCGGTTGGGCAAAGGAGACTTGCGCGGTGAGGCGATGGACCTGAACGAGGCGGAGCAGCCGGTGCCACCGGCCGGGGGCGGGGCCCGGCGGGGCGGGTCCGGGGTGCCGGGCGGGCGCCGTAAGCAGCGTGTCTCCATGGCCGATGTCGCCAAGCTGGCCGGTGTCTCCTCGCAGACGGTCTCGCGGGTCTCCAACGGCCATACCGGGGTCATCAGTTCCACCCGGGAGCAGGTCCTCGCCGCCATGCGGGAGCTGGGCTACCGGCCCAACAGCGCCGCCCGCGCCCTGCGTTACGGGCAGTTCCACACGATCGGCGTGATCCTGTTCAGCCTGGCGTCCACGGGCAACAGCCGTACCGTGGAGGCGATAGCCACGCATGCCGCCGCGGAGGGTTACGCGATCACCTTGATCCCCATCGACGTGGCTACGCAGGACAACGTGCTGGGGGCCTTCACGCGGATGGGCGAGCTGGCGGTGGACGCCGTCATCGTCATCATGGAGATCCATCTGCTCGACACCAGCACGGTCCAACTGCCGCCCGGCGTCCATGTCGTGGTCGTGGACTCGGACGCCGGGGACCGCTACAGCGTGGTCGACACCGACCAGGCCGACGGCGCCCGGAAGGCCGTACGGCATCTGCTGGAGCTGGGCCACCGGACCGTCTGGCATGTGACCGGTCCCGGGACGTCGTACGCGGGCCAGCGCCGCACCCAGGCCTGGCGGGCCGAACTGGAGGCGGCGGGGCGCCCGGTTCCGGCGCCTCTGCACGGCGACTGGTCGGCCGAGTCCGGTTACGCGGCCGGAGTCGCGCTCGCCCGGGAGCCGGAGTGCACCGCGGTGTTCGCGTCCAACGACCAGATGGCCCTGGGCCTGCTGCGCGCCTTCCACGAGCAAGGGCGGTCCGTGCCCGCCGACGTGAGTGTCGTCGGGTTCGACGACACGCCCGACGCGGCCTTCTTCATCCCGCCCCTCACCACCGTCCACCAGGACTTCGCCGAGGTCGGCCGCCGCTGCGTCGAGGGCGTCCTGCGCCAGATCCGCACCCGGGACGACTCCCGTCCCGGCACCGATCTCGTCCCGGCCCGTCTGGTGGTCAGGGACAGTACCGCTCCCCCGCGCAGTTCGCCGGGCCGCGGATAGCGCGCCCTCGCACCGGCTCCCGGGCCGGCGTGTCCGCGCGGGCGATGCGGTGGGCGTCCGTCGCCGGGGGTTTCCCGATCACCCGGCCGGCGCGTGCGACGTGACGGCGGTCAGGGCGTGCCGCAGGGCGGAGTCGTCCGGTGGGGGTTCGTCCCAGCGGGCGGCGACATGGCCGTCCGGGCGGACGAGGAGTGCTCCGCCGTGCGGGCTCAGCCGGTAGCGGTCGGCGGGTTCGCGGGGCAGCGCCTCGACGCGCAACGGCCAGGGGGCGACGGCCTGTCGCTGCCAGCGGGCCGGGGCCGGGGTCAGCAGCGTGAACCACGCGCCGAGCGTGTCGAGCGTGGAGCGGTCGGGGGCGAGCCAGTGATGGGGCAGGCGGTGGCCCGGTTCCGCGGTGGGGACGTACTCGGTGCCGGCGGGCTCGGGAGGCGGGTCGGCGGGGCCGGTGAGCACGGCCTGGGAACGGTAGGTCGCGCCGAGCACCAGGCCGAGCTGCGCGAAGTACCGTTCCGACCAGGGCAGTTCGACCGGCGCCGGGACGCCGTCGCGGAGCTGCTCGTTGCGCAGGTTCTGCACCTGGATCAGCAGCCGGGTGTTCCCGACCGCCTGGCGGAGGGTCTCGCGGGCCACCGGTTGCCGCTCTGTCCCGTACGTTCCCACCAGGGACGGCCCGGCCCAGCCGTGGAGCACCCCGGCCAGTTTCCAGCACAGGTTGTGCACGTCGGCGACACCGGCGTTCATGCCCAGGCCGCCGATCGGGGGGACCGCGTGCGCGGCGTCACCGGCCAGCAGGATCCGGCCCCGTACGAAGCTCTCGGCGAGGGTCGCGGTCATCGGCCAGTGCTGGACCCGCACCACATCGGCCCGTACGTCGGCGCCGGGACCGAGGGCCCGCGAGACGAGGACGGCCCAGTCGGCGCGGTCGGCGGCGTCGGGCGTGGCACCGAACCAGGCCCAGCCGCCCTCGGGGTAGAGCGGGGTGAAGGTGCCGTAGGCGGTGAAGTAGACCCCGGCGGGCTGGTGCGCGCACCAGTGGTCCAGGTCGGCGTCGAAGACGACGGTGGTGAAGCTGCCGAGCGCTCCGGGGCCGGTGGTGCCGATGCCCAGCCGCTCGCGGACGGTGGAGTTCGCGCCGTCGGCGGCGAGCACGTAGCGGGCGCGGACGCGGGTCTCCTCCCCGTGTTCGGCGTCGGCGAGGACGGCGAGGACGCCGTCCTCCTCCTCTTCCAGGTCGACCAGCTCGGTCCCGAATCGCACCTCTCCCCCGGCCGCGGCGAGCAGGGTGGGCTCCAGCCGGTCCTGCGAGGTGACCGCCCCGACGACCGGGCTCTCCGGGACCGGCGCGTGGATCCCGACCATCACGGCGGTGGCGAAGTCGGCGTCGTACAGGGTGTCGCGGAAGCGGACGCGGCCGTACTCGGGGGCGAACGCGCCGGCGGTGATCCCGGCGGCGATCCCGAGCTGACGGAAGATCTCCATGGAACGGACGTTGATGAGGCGGGACCGGGGGAAGGGCGACAGCTCCCGGTGTTTCTCGACGAGCAGGGTCGGCACGCCCCAGCGGTCCAGCAGCGCACGGGCGGTGAGGCCGACCGGTCCACCGCCGACGATCAGTACCGGCACCTCGACGTCCACTGCGGGCATGACTCCATCATTCGGCCCGGGCCCTTGGCGGCAAACGCCGCCCGTGCGCGTACACCCGAACGGGTCACCGGTCAGGGCCGGGGGCCGGCCGCATAGGCCAGCGGCGGCGCCATGGCCTGGACGTCCGCTCCCGCTCCGACCCACAGGGCGATGAACAGCGCCGCGGTCGCTTCCAGGAGCCCCGCCCGTTCGAGTCCGCCCGCGGCCAGGGGCTCGCACCCCGCGTCCCGCACCAGCCGTCGGACCCGCGCGAGAGCCGCCTCGTCGTCCCCGCACACCGGAACGGCCAGCGGCCGCCCGTCGAAGACAGGTGGCCGCATCCGCCACACATCCTCGTGACACAGGTTGAACGCCTTGACCACATGGGCTCCCGGCGCCGCCCCGGCCAGTTGCCGCGCGGCCGAGGGGCCGCCCTCGGTCAGCAGCCGGAAGCCCGCCCCGACCGGGTTGGAACAGTCGATCAGCACCTTCCCGTCGAGGGCCGCCCGCAGCTCCCGCGCGACCTGCGCCCCCGCGCCGAAGGGCAGCGCGGCCAGCACCACCGGACCGGACTCGGCCGCCGCCCGGAGACCGGCGGCCCGCGCTCCGCCCCCGAGGCGCGTCGCGAGCCGCTGCGCCCTGCCGATGTCCCGTCCCCCGATGGTCACCTCGTGCCCGGCCCGCACCCAGTGGCCGGCGAGTGCGTCCGCCATGTTGCCCGTGCTCAGTACGCCGATCCGCATCACACGCTCCCCTGCCGCGGCTGTTTCGTTCGTCCGTGCCGACGTTACGGAGCCCGTAGGGCACCATCTGGTACGTGACGACCGACGCCGTTCTCGCCGACTGCCGCGCCCGCCTGGCGTTCGACCTGCTCTCCCACACCTGGAACGCCGTGGTGCTCTGGGCGCTGCGGGACGGGCCGAGACGTCCGGTCGAACTGCGGGAGCGGATCGGGGGCATCAGCTCCAAGGTGCTCACCGAGACCCTGCGGCGCCTTCAGTTCAACGGGCTGGTGGCGCGGCGGGCCCTCCCCGGGGCGCCACCGCGCGTCGAGTACGCGCTGACGGACCTGGGGCGGTCGTTGCTCGGCCCCATCGACGCCGTCGGGGCGTGGGCCTTCGAGCACGGCGACGAGGTCATGGCCGCGCAGGAGGCCGGCTGCGCCGAGGTCGAGCACAAGAGCTGAGAGTCGGCGCCGCCGGGCGTCGGCCGTCTCCTCGTACCCTGTCTGACGTGCCTCCCACCCGTCTGCATCGTGTCGCCGTCCTCGTGCTGGAGGGGGCGAAGCCCCTGGACGTCGGTATCCCGGCGCAGGTGTTCACGACCCGGGCGAGCATGCCGTACGAGGTGCGGGTGTGCGGGGCTGCGCCCGGTCTGGTCACCGGCGGCGACGGGCTGTCGTACCACGTCGCGCACGGACTCGACACGCTGGAGTGGGCGGAGATCGTCTTTGTGCCCGGCTACCGGTTCCCCGACCGGGAGGACCCGCCGCGGGCGGTCGTCGAGGCGCTGCTCGCGGCGCACCGGCGGGGTGCGCGGCTGGCCGCCATCTCGACGGGGGCCTTCGCGCTCGCCGCGACCGGGCTGCTCGACGGCCGGCGCGCCACGACGCACTGGCACTACACACGGTCGCTCGCGGAGAGGCATCCGCTCGTAAAGGTCGACGAGAACGTGCTCTTCGTCGACGAGGGCAGCGTGCTGACGTCGGCCGGTGCCGCCTCGGGCATCGACCTGTGCCTGCACATCCTGCGCGGTGACCTCGGGGTGGCCGCGTCTAACCACGCGGCCCGGCGGCTGGTCGCGGCCCCCTACCGCAGCGGCGGCCAGGCGCAGTACGTGCCGCGCAGTGTCCCCGAGCCGCTCGGTGAGCGGTTCGCGGTGACCCGCGAGTGGGCGCTGCACCGGCTCGGCGAGCCGCTCACCCTCGACGCACTCGCCCGGCATGCGGGGGTCTCGGCGCGTACCTTCTCGCGGCGCTTCGTGGCGGACACCGGGTACACGCCGATGCAGTGGGTGATGCGCGCCCGGATCGACCTGGCCCGGGAACTGCTGGAGCGCTCGGAGCGGAGCGTCGAGCAGATCGCCGGCGACGTCGGTCTGGGTACCGGGGCGAATCTGCGGCTGCACTTCCAGCGCATTCTCGGTACGACCCCGAGCGACTACCGGCGCACTTTCACCAAGGGCGAGTAGCGGCCGCACAGGACGGCGCCGGGCGAGCACGTGCTCACGCTCGACCGGCAGGACGTCGACACCGTCAACCGGTGCCCTGGCCCTCGTCCTTCGCGCCTCGGTCGCGTTCGGCGCTCTCACGGACGCAGCAGTCGCCGTGCTCGGCAGGGATCCGTTCGAGGCCGGGGGCGGGAGGTCGCACGGCTCCCGGCCGTTCGTGCGACACCGGACCGAACTGCTCGGCCACCACGCCCCGCGATGCCCCGGCCTGCCGGGCGGCGCAGGCTGCCGCTCGTGTGATCCCGGTGCGTGCACGGATCAGCGAAGCGGCCGCGGCGACGACGGCCATGGCGATGGCCAGGGTGAAGACGACGACCAGGCCGTCGTGGAAGGGCCGCGCGATCAGGTGGGGGAAGAACTCCCGCCCGGTCAGAAGGGCGGCGTCGGCCGCCGGCAGGTGACCGAGGAGGGCCGGGCCGAGGAGCTGCCGGACGGGGTTGTAGCCGAGGAAGGCGGCGAACAGGACCTCGACCGGCGGCAGCGAGGCGACGTGGTGAGCGGCCGGGGCGGGCACGTTCCGGGCGGTGAGGCCGGAGGTGAGGGTGTGCGGCAGCGACCCGGCGAGTCCGGCGACCATCAGGGAGAAGAAGATCCCCAAGGACAGCACCATGCCGGCGTTCTGGAACGTGGCACGCATCCCGGAGGCGGCGCCCCGGGCGTCCGGCGGGACGCTGGACATGATGATCGAGGTGTTCGGCGCCGCGAACAGCCCGTTGCCCAGGCCGTTGAGGAAGATCAGGGCGGCGAAGAGGCCGTAGGAGAAGTCCGTGGGCAGCAGCAGGAGCCCGGCGAAGGAGGCGGCCGTCACGGCGCAGCCGGCGGCGGCGAACGGCCTGGCCCCGAATCTGTCCGACAGCGCTCCGGACACCGGCCCGGCGGCCAGGAAGCCGACGGTGAGGGGCAGCAGGTAGAGGCCGGCCAGCAGCGGGGTGTCGGCGTAGTCGTGGCCGTGCAGCGGCAGCCAGATGCCCTGCAGCCAGATGATGAGCATGAACTGCAGGCCGCCGCGGGCGATCGCGCCGAGCAGCGTGGCGGCGTTGCCGCCGGCGAAGGAGGCGTTGCGGAACAGCCGCAGCGGGAACATCGGTTCGCCGACCTTGGTCTCCATGACGCAGAAGACGGCCAGCATGAGCGCGCCCCCGATGAGACCGGCGAGCACCCAGGGGTCGGTCCAGCCCATCGTGTGGCCGCCGTACGGCTGGATGCCGTACGTGATGGCGGCCAGCAGCGCGGTGAGCCCGGCGGCGAAGGTGAGGTTGCCCCACCAGTCGATCCGCCCGGGAGTGCGGATGCCCGTCTCGTGAAGTGACTTGTACGCCCATACGGTGCCGATCAGCCCGATGGGCACGTTGACCCAGAAGACGGAGCGCCAGTCCCACTGCACGAGCACACCGCCGAGGACCAGTCCGATGAACGAGCCGGAGATACCGGCGACCATGTTCACGCCGAGCGCCATGCCGCGCTGCCGGTCGGGGAAGGCGTCGGTGAGGATGGCGGTCGAGTTGGCCATCAGCATCGAACCGCCGACGGCCTGCACGATCCGCCATCCGATCAGCCACAGCGCCCCGGCCGAGCCCTGGAACGGGTCGACGGAGAGGATCACCGAGGTGACGGTGAAGATGACGAATCCGAGGTTGTAGACGCGGACCCGGCCCCGCATGTCGCCGAGCCGGCCCAGGGCCACGACCAGCACAGCGGTGACGAGCAGGTAGCCCATCAGCATCCACAGCAGGTAGTTGACGTTGCCCGGCCGCAGCGGGTCGAGGTGGATGCCGGTGAAGATGCCCGGCAGTGAGATCAGCACGATCGAGGTGTTGATGCTCGCGATCAGGACGCCGAGCGTGGTGTTGGTCAGCGCCACCCATTTGTAGCGGGGGTGGTCGGCGCCGATCCAGGTACGGCGACCGCGGGCCCGGACGCCGGGGGCGCTGCCTGGGGGGCGGGGACTCGGGTCGGTGGTCACCGGCACTCCTCCCTCGTCGCTTCCGATGAGGAACCGGCGGTCAGTTCGCGATGGCCGGGCTGCGCGCGGGGGCAGCCGGGAACGCTGCCCACGGCGTGCGGTCGACGACCAGGCGGCGCAGCGTGCGCACCTGGTGCGGGGCGTTCCAGCCCAGTACGCCGACCACCCTCCCCTGGTGCCCGTAGGCGGCGGCGAAGTGGCCGTCCGACGGATCGCCGTGGACGAACCGCAGCTCCGCACCCGGCGGGAAGATGCCGTACGCCTGGATCCTGGTGTCGTACTGGTCGGTCCAGAAGTAGGGCACGGGAGCGTACGGCGTGGCGTCGCCGAGCAGGTTGCCGGCCGCGGCCATGGCCTGTTCGGTGGCGTTCATCCGGTGCTCGAGGCGCATGCGGGTGTCGAAGTGCGGGTTGGGCCAGGAGGCGACGTCGCCGGCGGCGTAGATGCCGGGTGCGGCCCGGCAGTACGCGTCGCACTCCACTCCGTCTCCCAGGCGCAGGCCCGAACCCGCCAGCCAGCCGGTCGCGGGCGTGGCGCCGAGGGCCAGGACGACCACGTCGGCCGGCAGCGTGGTGCCGTCGCCGAGTTTCACTCCGGTCACCCGGCCGCCGGCGCCGCGCAGTCGGCGGACCGGCACCCCACAGCGCAGTCGCGTTCCGTAGTCACGGTGCAGGTCGGCGACGAGTGCGCCGATACGGTCCCCGAACGGGCGCCGCACCGGGACCGGCTCCGGCTCGACCACGGTCACCTCCAGGCCCATGGTCCGGGCCGCCGCGGCGACCTCGGTGCCGAGGAATCCGGCCCCGACCACGACCAACCGGGGCCCGGCCCGCAGCGCGGCGCGCAGGGCGACCGCGTCGTCGAGGGTGCGCAGGACGTGGACTCCGGCCAGGTCGCTGTCGGGCATGCGCCGGGGGGCCACACCGGTGGCGATGACCAGCGCGTCGAAGCCGACGCTCGCGCCGTCGGCCAGGCGCACCCGGCGGCGCCGGACGTCGAGGGCGGTGGCGCGCTGTCCGAGTCGCAGGTCGGCCCGCAGCCGGGCGAGATCCGGCAGCGAGCGCAGGGTGGCCCGTTCGGGCTCCCAGGCCCCGGTCAGGATCTGCTTGGACAGCGGCGGCCGGTCGTACGGCGGGCGGGACTCCTCACCGATCAGCGTGAGGGTGCCGCCCCAGCCTCGGCGGCGGATGGCCTCGGCCGCGGTCAGTCCTGCGGCGGAGGCTCCCACGACGGCGATGCGCTTCACTGTGCGTCCCCCTGTTCCTCCAGCCAGATCGCCTGGGCCGGACAGAGGGCGGCGGCCTGCCGGACGTCGTCCTCGACGCCCTCGGGCGGGGTCGCGGCGAGCAGGACGACGATGCCGTCCTCCTCGCGCTGGTCGAACACCTCCGGTGCGCTGAGCACGCACTGGCCGGAAGCCACGCACTTGTTCTGGTCGATGATCACCTTCATGGGATTCTCCTTTCCTGTACGGCGGTCGGCCGCGGTCACCAGGTGACGGGCAGCTCGTAGACGCCGTAGACGTTCCCGTCGTGCTTGAACGGGATCCGGTCGAGATCCACCGCGAGCCGCAGCGTGGGGATCCGGCGGTAGAGGGTGCTGTAGACGACCTGCAGCTCCACCCGGGCCAGCGGCTGGCCCAGGCACTGGTGGACGCCGAAGCCGAAGGCCACGTGGTGGCGGGGGTTGCGGTCGATGTCCAGCCGGTCGGGGGCGGGGAAGGCGGCGGGATCGCGGTTGGCGACGTCGTTGGCGAGGACGACGCCCTCGCCGGCGCGGATGGTCACGCCGCCGGCCTCGATGTCCTCCAGGGCCACCCGGCGGCGTCCGCTGTGCACGATGGTGAGGTAGCGCAGGAGTTCCTCGACCGCCGAGGCGACCGTCTTCGGGTCGTCGCTCTCGCGCAGCCGGGCCAGCTCGCCGGGGTTCTGCAGCAGCGCCAGGGTGCCGAGCGCGATCATGTTGGCGGTGGTCTCGTGCCCGGCGATCAGCAGCAGCATTCCCGTACCGGCCGCTTCGGCCCTGGGGAGTTCACCGGTCCTGACCCGCTCGGCCAGCGTGGAGAGCAGGTCGTCGGCCGGGTGGGCCAGCTTGACGCCGATCAACCGGTCCAGGTAGTCCATCAGCTCCCGGGTGGCCACCCGTGACTGTTCCACGGTGGTGGTGCGCCTGATCAGGATCTTGCTGTTGGCCTGGAAGAAGTCGTGGTCGGCATAGGGCACGCCGAGCAGCTCGCAGATCACCAGTGACGGCACCGGCAACGCGAACTCCTGGACCAGGTCCGCCGGTTTGGGCCCGGCGAGCATGGTGTCGATCAGACCGTCGACGATCTTCTGGACGACCGGCCGCAGCGCCTCCACCCGCTTGATGGAGAAGGTCGCGGTCACCATCCGGCGAAGCCGGGCGTGGTCCGGGTCGTCCATGGAGATGAACGTCCGCGCCAGCTGCCGGCGCTCCTTCATGGCAGGGCTCTGATGGGGGAAGTGCGGGCAGGTGCTGTCCGAGCTGATCCGGGGATCGGCCAGCAGCGCCCGTACGTCCTCGTAGCGCGTGATCAGCCACGGGGTACTGCCGTCCCACAGCCGGACCCTGCTGATCGGGTCCCGGTCCTGCAGGGCACGCAGGGTCGGCGGCGGGTCGAACGGGCAGCCGGCCGCCCGGGGCATCGGGTAGTCCGGCACGTCCGTCGGCAATACGTCGGTGCCAGGTGCCGAGTAGTTGGTGCTCATGGGTTCTCCGCCCTCTCCGGAAAGGTGGTTCGGGAGGCAGGTCCTGCCTGCGGGAGGAGACATCGAGGAACGGGCCCGGAGGTTCAGGCGGTCGCCGGTCCGCCGCCGTCCTTGGCGGCGGTCCGCGGATCGGTCCCGAGCATGCGCCGGATGATGGGCATGATCGTGTGGACGGCCACTCCCAGCACCTGCACGTCGTGCTCGGGCAACCTGGCCAGCAGTTCGGCGACCCGGGCGTCTCCCACCCGGCGGTGCTCGGCGAGGAGTTCACGCCCGGCGTCCGTGATGGCGACGAGGCGGACCCGCCCGTCCTCGGGATCACTGATCCGCGATGCCAGACCCTGGGCTTCCAGCCGCTGCACCAGCACGGTCATCGACGGCTGGGTCACCCTCTCCGCCGCGGCCAGCGTGGTCAGCCGGACCGGGCCTTCGCGGCCGAGCCTGCCGAGCGTGGCAGCGGTGGTCAGGCTCATGCCCTGCCAGGTGGACATGAGGTACCGGACCAACCCGGTGGTCAGCTCGTGCAACGCCGCCGCCACCTGCTGGGCTCCTTCTTCGGATGTCTCATCCATACCCATATTCATAACATGATCTATATACAACGTCTATATAGATTGCGTAGTAAATGTCCATATTTTGAACGACCCACTATAGACATGAAACCAGGACATACCAGAATATATATAGACAAACTATATAGACAGTGCTATAGATAGTGACGAGCCCTTCGGGGCGCCGGACGGAGAAGGTGATGACTGTGACCCGCGCCCGCACCCCAGCCCTCGCCTGGCCCCTGACCCACCATCCGGAGGCCGCCGGCGAGGCCCGTCAGATCACCAAGGAGGTACTCGCCCGCTGGCAGGTCGCCAACGAGCCGGCCGACTCGGTGCTGCTGACCGTCTCCGAACTCGTCACCAACGCCGTGGAGCACGCCGAGCCGCCACTGAACCTCAGGCTGAGCCATGACCTGCGCACCCACCGCGTGCACATCGAGGTCTCCGACGGAGGCCCCGCCGCCACGGACGGTGACTGGGCGGCCGGCTGCACCCCCGAAGAACACGGCCGCGGCCTGGAGATCATCGGCTTCCTCACCACCGCACACGGCAACCGCCTGGAACGGGGCCACGCGATCCACTGGGCCGACGTGTGCGCCGCCGCCTGATCGCGACCTCCTCCGCCGCGACGGAGTGACCGACGTGGCGGGATCCTTTTGAACCATGGCGATCTCGCCGCTGTCGTGGGTGGGTACGGCCAGCGAACCTGGTGGCATAGCGAAGGGACACCACTTATGACTCGCATCGCCATCAACGGATTCGGCCGCATCGGACGCAATGTGCTGCGCGCGCTGCTGGAGCGGGACAGCGACCTGGAGGTCGTCGCCGTCAACGACCTCACGGAGCCCACCGCTCTCGCGCGGCTGCTGGCCTTCGACTCGACGGCAGGGCGCCTCGGCCGCCCGGTGACCGTGGACGGGGACGTCCTCGTCGTCGACGGCCGACGTATCAAGGTACTCGCCGAGCGCGAACCGGCGCAGTTGCCGTGGGCCGAACTCGGCGTGGACATCGTGCTGGAGTCGACCGGCCGCTTCACGTCGGCGAAGGCCGCCCGCGCCCACCTCGACGCGGGCGCGAGGAAGGTCCTGGTCAGCGCGCCGTCGGACGGTGCCGACGTCACGCTCGCGTACGGCGTGAACACCGGCGCGTACGACCCGGACACGCACACGATCGTCTCCAATGCCTCGTGCACGACCAACGCGCTCGCGCCGCTGGCCGCCGTGCTCGACGAACTCGCCGGTATCGAGCACGGGTTCATGACCACGGTGCACGCCTACACCCAGGAGCAGAACCTCCAGGACGGCCCGCACCGCGACCCCCGTCGTGCCCGCGCCGCCGGTGTCAACATCGTGCCGACCACGACCGGCGCCGCCAAGGCGATCGGCCTGGTGCTGCCGAACCTCGAGGGCAGGCTGTCCGGCGACTCGATCCGGGTGCCGGTGCCGGTGGGCTCGATCGTCGAGCTCAACACGACGGTCGCCCGTGACGTGACACGCGACGACGTGCTGGCGGCGTACCGTGCCGCCGCGGACGGGCCCCTCGCCGGCGTCCTCGAATACTCGGACGACGCCCTGGTCTCCTCGGACATCACGGGCAACCCGGCCTCGGCGATCTTCGACTCGGCCCTCACCCGCGTCGACGGCCGCCACGTCAAGGTGGTCGCCTGGTACGACAACGAGTGGGGCTTCTCGAACCGGGTGATCGACACCCTCGAACTGCTCGCGCGCTAGCGGGCCGGGGGGGGGGGGGCGGGGGGCACTGGGGTTGGAGGCGGAGG